>NZ_RZSW01000270.1:0-8068 GCF_003997375.1 Mesorhizobium sp. M5C.F.Ca.IN.020.29.1.1
AGATCGGCATTCTCGGCGAACTGCTCGGACAGGATATCGCGCGTGCCCTCGAGCGCCGCCTTGGCGTCGGCCACCTCTTCGCCGATGTAGGCCAGCGCCAGTTCGGCGGGCACCGCCGCGCGGTCGGCAAGGATGGCCTCGGCCAGCGGTCCGAGCCCGCGCTCGCGGGCGATCTCGGCCTTGGTCCGGCGCTTCGGCTTGTAGGGCAGATAAATATCTTCGAGTTCCGCCTTGGTGGCGGCCGCTGCGATCTTGGCCTCAAGCTCTTCGGTCAGCTTGCCCTGGTCGCGGATCGAACCAAGGATGGTGTCGCGGCGCGCATCGAGTTCGCGCAGATAGGCGAGCCGCTCGGCAAGCAGGCGCAGCTGCGTGTCGTCCAGACCGCCAGTGACCTCCTTACGGTAGCGCGCCACGAACGGCACCGTCGCGCCTTCGTCCAGCAGGCCGATCGCCGCGGCGGCCTGTTCGGGCCGGGCAGCGATCTCGGCTGCTATGATGGCTGCGATGCGCTTGATGTCGGATGCCATGTCGTTCCTGCTGTCTTGTCGAAAAGAGCGGCGACCATAAGCGCAGAGCGTCGCTCCGCCAACCGCGGCGTTTTCAACCGCTCAATAGGTCCACAGGAAAGCTGCGATGGCGGTCGGCCTGGATCGAATCAGACCATCCGGCTCAGCGCTTCGAAGAAGGCGACCATATCGACATCGAGCGGCTCGTCGACCGGCTCCGGCTGCGACGACATCTTTGCGATGACGACCTCGGCCTTCGGATTGACATAGAGCCACTGGCCGTGGATGCCGATGCCGCAGAAGGCGCCGCTTGCCGCGCCCGTCTGGTACCATTTGTTGCGGTAGCGGCCTTGCGGAAAGAGGAACGCCATCGTGCCACGCTGCCAGGCCTCGCTGTCTCCGCCTGTGCTGACAGTGTCGCGCACCCAGGCTTCCGGCACGATGCGGCGGCCATTGGCCGTGCCGCCTTGCCGCATCATCTCGCCGACCTGCGCCAGATCGCGCGGCGTGACTGAAATGCCGCCGGCCGTGCGGGCGGTGCCCTCGCTGTCTACCGTCACCGACGCTTCGCTCGTTGCACCGAGCGGCAGCCACAATTTCTCGTGCATCAGTTCGGCGAAGCGCTGGCCGGATGCGCGTTCGAGCAGGATGCCGAGCAGGTCGGAATTGGGCGAGCGGTAGCGGAACGTCCGGCCATGCGGCTCGGCAAGGCGCTGCAGCGTCAGGATGAAATCGACTAGGCTTTCGGTGCCGCCACCCGGATTCCACAGCGTCGCACGGCGATAGCGGGCAAAGGCGCTCTCCGGATCGAGATACGCTTCTTCGAAGTCGAGGCTGATGGTCATGTCGAGCACATGCCGCACGCTGGCGTCGCCATAGGCCGAGCCGGCAGCTTCCGGCAGATAGCGGGTCACCGGCGCCTGCGGATCAAAGATCCCTTCGCCTTCCAGTATGCCGGCCAGGATGGCGGTCAGCGACTTGCTGATCGAGAAAATGATGTGGCGCGCACCGAACTCCATATGCGGTGCGAACCAGTCGCCGACGAATTTGCCACCTTTCATGATCGTCAGCGCGTCGGTATCGGAACGCGTGAGAAAGGCTGCAACAGTCTCCGGTCCGCCGGCCAGAGTGACTTGCTCGCCGAGCAGCCCGTCAAGAGCCCGCGCTGACGCCTCACCGCTGACTGGCACGGCTGCCACGCGTGCGCTCGGCACTAACTCACCGACATTCTGGAACGACCACCGGCTGAACGGGCTTTCGCGCCAGTTGCCGAGCAGCACTTGGTTGCGGCCAAAGCCATATCTGGTCTCGAACGCGGTCTTGCCGGTCATGCGTTTCCTTCCAGTTTTTTTGGAGCTTAGGCCAGCGCGGCGGCGATCGCGTGCACGGCTTTCATCGTCGCCACCGAATAGGCGATGTCGGTGAAATCCGGGTAGCTCGAAAGCTTCACCACGACCATTCTCGTGTTCCAGTCGATATGGATCAGCTGCCCGAACACGCCCCGGCACATCAGCGCGCGTGAGCGCGGATCCTCGATCCAGAACTGGTTGCGGTAGCTGCCTTCCGGCAGGCTGGGATTGAAACCCGGCCCATGGCTGCCATTGCGCGTCGCCTCGATCCAGTCGGCCGGCACCACGCCGCCGCCATTGTCGAGGATCAGCTGGCCGAAGCGGCCATAGTCGAGCAGCGTGGCGTTGAAGCCGCCATCGGCCACGGCGTAGCCGGCGCTGTCGACGGTGAAACAGGCGCTTTCATCCGCCCCGAGCTTTTGCCAGAGTTCCTCCGAAACCAGCTGCGCCAGCCGCTTGCCGGTCACCCGCTCCACGATAAAGGCGAGCACGTCGGTCTCGATCGAACGGTATTCGAAGGCAGTGCCATGCGGCCGGATTGTCTCCTTGAGCCGCAGGATCAATTCAAACATATGCGACGGCCACTCGAAGGCCGGATCGCTGTCCGGCGGCACCGGTTTCCAGCCGCTGGCGACATCGACCTGGCCGATATCGGAATAGCGGTCGGTGTATTCCTCGGAAAAACGCACGCCTGTCGTCATGTCGAGCACGTGCTGCACGCTGGCGCCCGCCCAGCCGGTCGCACCAAGCTCCGGCAGATAGGTCGTCACCGGCCTGGCCGGATCGATCAGGCCGCGCCCGACCAGTATGCCGAACACCGAAGCGGTGACCGACTTCGCCATCGACTGCGACAGATGCAGCGTGCGCTCGGCCATGCCGTTGAAATAGCGCTCATAGGCGATTTTGCCGTCCTTGAGCACGAGCAACCCGTCCGTATAGGTTTCGTCGAGCAGCCCGGCCAGCGTCGTCGGTGCGCCCGTGCTGTCGTTCACCGGCAGCGCATCGAGATCGACTTCGGCTCGCTCGAACCGGCGGCGATGGCCATTGCCGCGCCAGACTTCGACGGTCGGCAGAATTTCGCGGATGTGCTGGAACGCCCACCGGTTCCAGGGTCCCCTGTCCCAGTCGAGCTTCGGCGGCACCATCTTGGGCGGCGACCCCTGCATGATCGGCGGCACCGGTTCGCTGTTGCGGTAAGATGTCATGAGATGCGCCCCGGCAAACATGAAAACAGACCCGGCGGCGCCCGCCGCCGGGTCCGTCACGATGCGATTACTTCTGCAGTTCGGTCCATATCCTGGTGTAGAGTGCCTGCACGTCGGGTGCGCAGTTCAGCATGAACTTGCCCTTGTCGGCGAACTCGGCGGGGATGTTGACCTCCGGCGCCGTTTTCATGTCCTCAGGCATGAAGGCTTCCGATCCCTTGATGCCATTGGCGTAGCGCGCGAAAGACGAGATCAGCGCGGCGTTCTCGGGATCCATGATGAAGTTCTGGAACAACTTGGCGTTTTCGACGTTCTTGGCGTCCTTCAGCACCGCGAGATTGTCCATCCAGATCGGATAGCCCTCCTTCGGATAGCCATAGACCATGTCCTTGTTCTGCAGGCGGGCGCGGAAGGACGCGCCGTTCCAGTCGACGCTGGCTGCGAAATCGCCTTTGGCGAACTTCTCGACCGTGCCGTAGTCCATGGAGATCCATTTCGGCTTTGCAGCCACCAGCGCATCGCGCACCTTCTTCAGCACCTCCTTGTCGCCGGTGCAGGGCTCGCCGCCGACATATCTGATGGCGAGATGCATGACATCGGCCATTTCGGGAACGACGTTGACCTTGCCGACCAGTTCCTGCGGCGGGTCCAGGAAGATGGCGGAAGTGTTGGGATCGCCCTTGTAGACGGAGGTGTTGACCGTCACGCCGGTCGTGCCCCACTGCCACGGCACGGTGTATTTGCGGCCCGGGTCGAAAGGAACGTCGACCCATTTCGGGTCCATGTTCTTGAAGTTCTCCATCTTGTTCGGCTCTGTCTCCAAGAGCAGCCCTTCCTGGATCCAGATCGGCACGAAGCTCGCCGAGGGCACCACGATGTCGAAGCCGCTGCCGCCCTGGCGGATTTTGGCCAGCGCAGTGTCGTTGGAATCATAGTCGGTGACTGTCACCTTGACCTTGTATTTTTCCTCGAATTTCTTGATGAGGTCGGGGCTGGTGTAGTTGCCCCAATTGTAGATGTTGAGTTCGCCATCGGCGCGGGCGAGACCCGCCGAGGCGAACAGCGCGGCGCTGAGCGCCGTCGCAGTCAGTTTCCAATTCATCGTTTCTCTCCTGTCACTCCTGATCCTTTTTCCTGCTGATGAAAAAGAAGACGGTGACGATCAATATCGAGATCAGCAGGAACACCGTCGAAATCGCGTTGATTTCCGGCGTGATAATGCGCCGGAACTGGCCGAGCATGTAGGTCGGCAACGTATCCTGGCCGCCGGACTTGACGAACTCGGTGATGACGACATCATCCAGCGAGATGACGAAGGCCAGCATCAGCCCGGCAAGGATGCCTGGCCAGAGCAGCGGAAAGGTGACGCGCCGAAAAGCCTTCCAGGGTGTCGCGTAGAGGTCGGCCGCAGCTATCTCCAACGACAGATCCATGTTCTCGAGCCGCGCCCGGATCGGCAGATAGGCAAAGGGAATGCAAAAGGCAGTATGCGCAGCCATCAGGTAGCCCAGCCCCGAATAGCCGGTCCAGATCTTGATGCGCGAAAAGAAGATCAGCAACGCCACCGCGGTGACGATTTCCGGCACCATCAGCGGCTGGTTGATGAAGGCGTATTTGAAGCCGAGGCCGGGATAGGGTTTCGTTCGGGTCGTAGCGAGTGCAGCCATGGTGGCGACGATCGTGGCAATAGTCGCGGCGACCGAAGCGATCTGCAGCGACCGGATCGAGGCATCGACGACCTGGTCGTTGTTCCAGGCCTGATAGAACCAGCGCAGCGACACGCCTTCCCAGATCGCGATCGAACTGCCTGCGTTGAAGGCATAGACAACAACCGTGACGATCGGCAGGTACAGCGCGAAAAAGCAGATCATCGCGATTGTCGTGAAGCCGGTCTGCCGGCGAATGTCGAAGCGGCTAGCCATGCGCGCCGCCCTGGCGCCCGGCGGAGCGGACATAGAAGAGCAGCGCGACCATCACGATTGCCATCAGCGAGAGCGACAGCGCCGAGCCGAGCGGCCAGTTACGGCCTTGCCCGAACTGCAGCTCGATCAGATTGCCGAGCATCATATTCTTCGACCCGCCGAGCACGCGCGGGGTGACGTAGGCGCCCAGCGCCGGGATGAAGACAAGGATCGAGCCGGCGATGATGCCCGGCTTGACCAGCGGAATGATGACCCGCCTCAGCACCTGGTAGCGGTTGGCATAGAGGTCGTAACCCGCCTCGACCAGCCGGAAGTCGATCTTCTCCATGCTGGCATAGAGCGGCAGCACCATCAGCGGCAGATAGACATAGGTCATGCCGACCATCAGCGCGAAATCGGTGAACATCATCTGGATCGGCTGGCTGATGATGCCGAGCTTGATCAGCACCGTGTTGACGATGCCCTCGTTGCGGATCACCTCCTGGATGGCGAAAGTGCGGATCAGCAGATTGGTCCAAAAGGGGATGGTGATCAGGAATAGCCAGACGTTGCGCTGCCGCGCGGGCCGGGTGGCGATGAAATAGGCGGTCGGGAAGCCAAAGAGCAGCGTCAGGATCGTCGTCAGGAACGACAGCTTGGCCGAGCGCCAGAAGATCGACAGATGCGCGTCGGCGAAGGCCAGCGTGTCGTCGAAGATGTCACGCTGCATCAGCACCGACAGCCAGCCGTCCGTGGAGAATTTCCACATCACGTCGCCATAGGGGCCCGGCGTCAGGAACGAATAGATTACGACGATCAGCAGCGGGCCGGTCGCCGCCAGAAAGATGATGATCAGTGCCGGCGCTGACAGGAGCCAGCGATCGCGGATATCTCTGCGTTCGGCTTCCTCGGCGACTTCTTCCGCGCTCGCCATCAGTCCCTCAGCACTTGTGCGGCGTCGTTGCCGATCGAAATGCCGACCTTGTCTCCCCGCTCGAAACCGCAGCCGGCGCTGCGCGTGTTCTGCTGGCGCACCGTGAAGGCCTCGCTGCTGTCCAGGCGAACATGGATGTGCGTGTCGGTGCCGAAATAGACGATGTTTTCGACCGTGCCCGACAGGTCGCCCTTGCCGCTGGTCAGCTTGGCATGTTCCGGCCTGACCACCACGGTGGCATTGTCCTTCGGCTGAAAGCCCTCAGCCACGGTCGCGTCGATCGTCGCGCCGGATTTGAGCGTTGCTCGTGCCTTGCCGTTGGCCATGCCTGATATGGCCGCGGTCAGGAAATTGGTCTCGCCGATGAAGTCGGCGACGAAGCGCTCCGCCGGCTTGTCATAGATATCCCAAGGCGTTCCGACCTGCAGGATCTTGCCCGACGACATCACCGCGATGCGGTCCGACATGGTCAGCGCTTCTTCCTGGTCGTGGGTGACGAAGATGAAGGTGATGCCGGTCTCGTGCTGCAGCCGCTTCAGCTCGATCTGCATGTCCTTGCGCAGCTTGAAGTCGAGGGCCGACAGCGGCTCGTCGAGCAGCAGCACTTTCGGCTGCGGCGCCAGCGCCCGCGCCAGTGCCACGCGCTGCTGCTGGCCGCCGGAAATCTGGCTGGTGCGGCGGCCGCTGAGCGCTTCCATTTTGACCAGCTTCAGCATCTCGGCAACCCGCGCCTTCACTTCGGCTTTGGGCTTGCCGAGCATTTCGAGGCCGAAGCCGATGTTCTCGGCCACCGTCATATGCGGGAACAGCGCATAGTTCTGGAACACGGTGTTGACCGGCCGCTTGAACGGAGGCAACGGTGCGATGTCCTGGCCATGCAGCAGGATCTCGCCGGCGCTCGGGAAATCGAAGCCGGCGATCAGCCGCAGGAGCGTTGTCTTCCCGCAGCCGGATGGACCAAGCAGGGTGAAGAACTCATTCTCGCGGATCGACACCGAAACCGTGTCGAGGGCGGCGACCTGTGACTCCCCGGTACCGAATACCTTGCGGACGCCACGAACTTCAATTGCACTTTTACCCGGTTGTTCCGGCACGATTACCCCATTCTTGTGTCCGCTCTTCAGGGCGGATCCAGTTCCCACTCGATTGTCAGCACACGGCGCATGGCTTGGCAAGCATACATCTGAATGTCGATTCAGAAGGCAATTCCCGTGCCACCGTCAGGCCTGATAAGTGACCTTGCCGCCGCAAATCGTCGTCATCGGCCGCACCGTATGCAGCGCTTCCGGCGCGGTCGCCTCGATGTCGCCTGAGAGCACCACGAGATCAGCCAGAAAGCCTGACTTCAGGCGGCCCTTGCGATGCTCCATGAACTCGGCATAGGCGCCTTCCACCGTGTAGCCCGCAAGCGATTCATGCAGCGAGAAACTCTGGTCGGGATCGCTGTCTGCCCAAGGTTTGCGCAGCACTGCCGCCTGAATGCCCAGAATCGGATCGATCGGCGAGACCGGCCAATCGGAGGCGAAGACGACGTGCGCGCCGGTATTCTTCAGCGTCCGCCACGCATAGCTCAGAGGCCAGCGGGCAGGCCCGATGCGCGACACCGTTGGTTCCAGCGGCACGCCCATGCTGCCCGGCGGATGCGGTGGCTGCATCGAGGCAATGACGCCAAGCTTTGCGAAACGCGGTACGTCGGCGGCGGTGACCACCTCGATATGCTCGACGCGATGCCGGCTGTCGCGCCTGCCATTCGCCTTTTGCGCTGCCTCGTAGCCGTCGAGCACGCGCGCACGGCGCCGTCGCCAATCGAGTGCACCGCCATCTGCAGCCCGCGCCTGTCGACGGCCACTGCAAGGTCGATGAATTGCTGCGGCGTGAACAGCGGCTCGCCAACCCAATCCGGACGGTCCGCATAGGGCTCGACCATTACCGCAGTCCATGAATCGAGCACGCCGTCGTAGAACACCTTGACCATGCCCGACGACAGCCATTCGCCATTGTAGCGCTCAGCCATATCAGAGGCTTTGTCGAGCATGTCGAGGGTCATGAAGTTCTTGTAGTGGAACGGCACCTGCACGCGGCACAGCAAGCCGCCTTCGGTCTCGATCTCGGACAGGAGTTCGAGCTGGTGCAAATTGCCGTCCATGTTCTGGATCGACGTGATACCGTGCCT
>NZ_RZSW01000271.1:0-8063 GCF_003997375.1 Mesorhizobium sp. M5C.F.Ca.IN.020.29.1.1
GTCCTGGCCCGTGATCTCTCGGCCGTTCGATCGTGCAGCCGGCGGCCCTTGCGCCGGCGAGCAGCCGTTCGACGCGTTCCGGCTTTTCCGGATTGGGTTTCTGCGCACCGCTGGAGAGGAATGCCTTGGGATCATGGCGCTTCTGTTCCGAGGCATAAAAGGCTTTCATCTTGGCTCCTCATCCGGCGCATCGGCGAAGGCAAAGAACGCGTCGCCGGCGATCTTCTGCACCTGCTCGTAGCTCGACCAGGCAATGCCCAGTCTTTCGTAAAAGGCTTTGGCGGTTTCATTGTCGGTGTCGACGGACAGTCTGAGATAGACGCCGCCGTCCTCCCGGCATTCTCGCGCGGCACGGCGCAGCAGGCGTTCCCCGATCCTGCGGCCGCGAAACCGATCCTCGACATAGAGGTCCTGCACATAGATGCCGGGCCGGCCCATCCAGGTCGAGAAGATCGGGAAATGCAGGCATAGGCCGGCGAACTCGCCGCCGACTTCCGCAATCAGCGTCGAGAAGGCAGGGTTTTCGCCAAAGCCGTAGGTACGAAGGTCGTCGGCCGTAGAAGTGATTTCTTCGGGCGCGCCGATATGGGCGCCAAGCCGCAGGATCGCAGCATGGATGGTTTCGACATCCTCGACGGTACCGGGCCGGATGCGAATGTCTTTTGACGCTGGGTTGATCACGGCCGCATCTCAGAATGCCACCCTATCGCCGCCCTTGAGCGCGAGCATCTTCCGCGCCTCGGTGGGCGTGGCGACGTCCAGCGAAAGCCCGTCGAGCACGCTGCGGATACGGCGCACCTGGTCGGCATTGGACTTTGCCAGCTGTCGGCCGTCGTAGAGGCTATCCTCCAGCCCGACGCGGACATTGCCGCCCATCGCTGCCGCAATCGAGATCATCGGCATCTGGTGGCGCCCGGCGGCCAGCACCGAAAACTGATAGCTGTCGCCGAACAGTTTGTCGGCGATACGCTTCATATGGACCAAATTGTCGGGATCGGCGCCGATACCGCCAAGTATGCCGAACACGAACTGAATGAACAGAGGTCCCGACACCAGCCCCCGGTCGCGAAAATGCGCCAGCGAATAGAGGTGGCCAACGTCGTAGCATTCGAATTCGAAGCGTGTGCCGCAGCCCTTTCCCAGTCTTTCGAGCACGGTCTCCATATCGGCAAAGGTGTTCTTGAAGATCGTGTCGCGTGTCGCTTCCAGCAGCTTTGGCTCCCACTCATGCCGCCACTCCCTTGGTCGGTCGAGCATCGGGAACAGCGCGAAGTTCATCGAGCCCATATTGAGCGAGCACATTTCGGGCTCGGCCCTGAGCGGTGCGGCCAGCCGCTGGTCGAGCGTCATCAGCGACGAGCCGCCGGTGGTGATGTTGATCACCGCATCGGTTGCCTGCTTGATGCGCGGCAGGAACTGCATGAACACATCAGGATCGGCCGTTGGCCGCCCGTCGCTGGGATCGCGGGCGTGAAGATGCAGGATCGAGGCGCCGGCTTCGGCCGCGGCAATCGCCTCTGCGGCGATCTGGTCCGGCGTCACCGGCAGGTGCGGCGACATTGACGGCGTGTGCACCGACCCGGTGACGGCGCAGGTGACAATGACTTTTCGCGGCGCCATTTTCAGCCTTCGACCGGCAGATCGAGCTCGCCGGCCAGCACCTGCAGCGAGTCGCCGATGATGGCGACGATTTCGCCGACCTGTTCCTTGGTAACGATCATCGGCGGTGCCACTATGAAATTGTCGCCGTCGACGCCGCCCTTGACCTTTCGCCCATAGATGATCAGGCCGCGCTCATAGGCGAGGTCGAGCAGCCGCTGGGTGGCCTTCTTCGCCGGTGCGATCGGCCCCAGCGTATCAGGGTCGGCGACCATCTCGGCACCTAGGAGCAGGCCCTTTCCACGCACGTCGGCGATAAACGGAAACCGCTTGGCCAACCCCTTCAGCTCGGCCATCAAAAGGTCGCCCATGTCAGCTGCATTGGCGATCAGGCCGAGACGATCCATCTCGCTAAGCACGGCGAGCCCTGCGGCGCAGGCGAGCGGATTGCCGGCATAGGTATGGCCGTGCTGGAAGCCGCCGGAGGCGAGCAGCGGCTGCACCAGCCGCATCGGTGCCGCCAGCGCCCCGAGCGGCGCATAGCCCGAGCCCAGCCCCTTCGACAGCGCGACGATGTCGGGCTTGCAGTTCCAATGGTCGCCACCGAGGAATGTTCCGGTGCGGCCGGCACCGCTCATCACTTCATCATGGATGAGCAGGATGCTGTAGCGGTCGCAGATTTCGCGGATGCGCGGATAATAGCTGTCCGGCGCGACCAGCGCCGCGGTGGCAGCGCCGCCGACCGGCTCCATGATGAAGGCGAGCACGCTTTCCGGCCCTTCGGCGAGGATCTTCTCCTCCAGCATGTCGGCGTAGCGGATGCCGCGCTGCTCCATCGAGAGATTGTCGCGGTCGCGCCAGGCGGCCGGCGCCGGCACGGTCGGCATGACCTGCATCATCGGTGTGAAGGTTTCCGCCAAGGCGTCGTCGCCGGTGACGGATAGCGAACCAAGCGTGCCGCCATGATAGGAGGGAAAGCGGGTGATCACCTTCCAGCGCTTGGGCTGGCCTGTCGCCACTGCCCACTGCCGCGCGAGCTTGATGCAGGATTCCGTCGCTTCCGAGCCGCCCGAGACGAAAAAAATGCGGTCCATGCCTTCGGGCAGCTTTCCGGCCAGCTCGCGCGCGAGCTCCTCGGCCGGCTCGTTCTCGAAATGCAGCCGGTAGGCGAAGGTTGCGCGGTCCATCTGCCGCTTCATGGCATCGAGCACGTTGCGGTTGGAATGACCGATATTGGCGACCATCGGTCCGCTCGATCCGTCGATGAAGCGGCGGCCATCCTGCGTCCAGATGTAGATGCCTTCGGCGCGGTCGACCAGCGGCCGGCGCAGACTGGACAGATAGAACAGATGCGATGGCGGGCGCGTCTCGGTGTCCGGGGCAGGGGTTTGGGACTTCAGCATGTCAGGACTTTCCGAGATAGCGGTCTAGAACATTTTTGGTGACGAGCTCGACCATCGGGTCCTGTCTTAGCAGGCCGGCGACCCATTCGCAGCTTCCGGCGTGGAACACCTCGCCCTTGCCGCGCGGGAAATTGACGATCATGCCGTTGCCGCGCTTGACCTTGTCGAGATTGGCGTCGCTCGCCTCGCCGAACAGCGTTTCGGCGGTGAAGCGTCCGTCCTCGTCGCCGAGGAACTGGTCTTCGAACGGAATATCGGCGCTCTCCTCGACTTGGGCAGCCATGCCGACCGCGAGAATTTGCAGCCCGTCCGGTGCGCCGCTGTTGGGCGTAGGGTAGGGCAGTCCGCCTCGGATCTCGTGGTCGAGCCCGTCGACCTCATAGCCATAGACATGGCTGTCGGCGCCGAGCAGGTCGCCGTAGTAGATGCCTGTGCCGGCGAACGCCCAATGCTCCGGCCGGTAGACCGGAAAGCCGCGCACGCCGCGCGGCGCGCAACCGCCCCAGCCGGCGTAGAGGCCCCTCGTCGCATTGAGCCCGAAAGTCGAGGCGCCCGGCCGGCCAATCTCAGGTGCTTCCCAGGAGTTCGTGGCACGGGTCACGTCGCCGCCCCGATAGGCCGGATCTTCGGCGCGGGCGCGGTATTTGTAACAGACTTGCCGGCGGCCCTCGTCCTCCAACCTGGTCTGCCACATGAAATTGCCGGCGAAGCGCGCCGCATGGCCGCCGCGCTCGACATAGGCGTCGACAGTGTCGCGCATCTCCCAGGTCCAGTATTCGTCATGGCCGACGAAGACGACGCAGTCATAGCCGTCGAGGATTTCGGGTGAAAAATGCAATTCGTGCTGACTGGCGAGATCGACCCCATAGCCGGCACGCTCGGCAAAACGAAAGAAGTGGCTGTCATAGCTTGCCCAGCCGGACGAGGCGTATTTCTTCGAATGGCCGGTGGCGAAGGCCCATTCCATATGCGGATAGCGCGGCACGGTCTTGGGCGGCACGGCGACCTCGAGCGGCACGCGCGGCGCCTCGTTCGGCAGAACAACAAAACCGCGGCACCATGGCCGCTGCTTCGACACTATTGGGGCATACTGGTCGCGGTTCGGGCCGGTGATGCCTTCGTAATGATTGGAGCCACCCCACGTGTTGTAGGCAAGCCAGGTGCCGGTGGCTGCAACCTGCAGCACACGACCGCGTTTGTTGCCGGGCTGCGGGCTAACGATGAAAAGATGCTGGCAGCGGATCGGCTTGCCGTCGCGGCCGTCCGCCGTCAGCGTGACGCGGTAGGCTCCGGACGGCCAGTCGTCGCCGACCCGGAATTCAAACGAAGCGCCCCAGCCGCAGCCCACGACCGAACATTGGTCGGGTGAATCCTGCCAGCGCGCCGCGATCCCAGCCTTCTCGAACATTTTCGTTTCGGTGCCGCCGTCGCGGACGATCGACATGCTAAAGCTGGAGGCCGTCGAGCTGACATGCAGCACCACCGTCTCGTCCCGGCGGTATGAAAAACGGTCGCTGTAGCACCAGATCTCGCCGCGTTCGCCATCCATGCCCGGCCACTCCCAGTAGTGGCCGCGCACGGCTTGCCGGCGCTGGTGGGGCGTCAGTCCGAAATCGGGGAATTCGGTAGGAAGCTTCGTCATGAACGCCTGTGAAGGGTCGAACGCGTCATTTCGACCATCTGCCGGCCAACCGTCAATTGGAAACGATCGGGCCAGCGATGCTCACAGCCGGCCTTGGCCTTGCCTTCCAAACCGACTATCTCACAAAGGGTGGCCTTTTTCGCCACGGGAGCCGACATGCTGAGAGTGCAAAAGGTCAAGGTGGACGACATCTACGTGCCGACCGCGCGCAGGAAGACACTGCATCCCGAGACCGTCCGGCATCTGGCCGAAGACATTTTGGAAAACGGCATGAAGACGCCGATCCAGGTGCGCCACGACGGCAAGCGCCATGTCCTGGTCGAAGGCCTGCATCGGCTGGAAGCGGCGAAGTGGCTCGGCGAGACCGATATCGACGCCTATCTGGTGCAAGCCAAGCGCCACTAAGCTCTCATTCGGCGTTCGCCGGAATCGGCCTGGTGAAATTTTCGCGGACGCTGTCGGGCTGCGCGTTGCCCGCTCGTCCTTGAGACGGAAACCGGCATTCAAGCCAACTCTTATGCAAGTGAGGAGACCATCATGACCACCAAGCTCGACATCGCCCCCGGCTCCGACCGCGAACTGGTTCTTGCCCGCATCATCGATGCGCCGCGCGAGAACGTTTATCGCTGCTGGACCGAGCCGAAGCTCGTGACGCAATGGTTCGCGCCAAAGCCGTGGACGACGCCGCGCGCCGAAATGGATGTGCGCAGCGGCGGCTCCAGCCTGGTCGTCATGGCGGGACCCGACGGTGACGAATTTCCGAACCCCGGCATCTTCCTCGAAGTCGTGCCGGGCAAGAAGATCGTTCTCACCGACGCCTATACGAAGGCGTGGGAGCCTTCCGAAAAGCCGTTCATGACGCTCGTGCTGACCTTCGAGGACGAGGGCGAGGGCAAGACACGCTACATCGCCCGGGTTGCGCATTGGTCCGTCACTGACCGCGAAGAGCACGAGAAGATGGGCTTTCACGAGGGCTGGGGCCAGTGCGCCGACCAGCTCGAAGAAGTCGCCAAGCGGCTTTGATATCAGCGGGACGGAAGGAGACCGACATGTCCAGAGCGATGTTTTCGCCATTTTCGCCTCGGCTGCAGCGTTCTTCGCCGCGCCGGGCTCCACCAAAGCCGAGGAAGCAAAGCCCGTCATGACCACTGAAACGAAAGCAATGCCGAAGCCGGCGAAATCCGGCCTGCTGCCGATCAACGGCCTGAACTACTATTACGCCGTCTACGGCAAGGGCGAGCCGCTGCTTCTGCTGCATGGTGGTCTCGGCACCACCGACATGTTCGCGCCGATCCTGCCGAAGTTTGCCGAAAACCGCACCGTCATCGGCGTCGACCTGCACGGTCACGGCCGCACCGCGCTCGGCGACCGGCCGCTCAGCCTGGAGGCGATGGGCGACGACATGGCGGCGATCGTCAAGGCGCTCGGCTACGAGCAGGTCGATGTCATGGGTTATTCGCTGGGCGGCGGCGTCGCCTTCCGCATGGCCGTCCAGCATCCTGAAGCGGTGCGCCGGCTGGTCCTGGTGTCGGCCGGCTATGCCGCGGACGGCTTCTATGCCGACATGCGCACCCAGCAGGCGCAGGTCGGCGCGGCGATGGCCGACATGATGAAAGACACGCCGATGTACAAGTCCTACGTGGCGGTCGCGCCGCATCCGCAGGACTTTCCGAAGCTGCTCGATCAACTGGGCGCCCATATGCGCAAGGACTACGACTACTCCGCCGACGTACCCAAGCTGAAGATGCCGGTCATGCTGGTTTTTGGCGACAGCGACATGTACCGGCCCGAGCATGAGATCAAATTCTATCAGATGCTCGGCGGCGGACTGAAGGACGCCGGCTGGATGCGCGAGAACCTTTCGCAGAACCGGCTGGCCATCCTGCCGAACCGCACCCATTACGACGTGTTCTTCGCGCCGGAACTGACAGTAGTCACTCTGCCCTTCCTCAATGGCGAGACCAAGGTCAAGACCTGGGAAGAGGTCATCAGCGAGGCGGAATAACCACCTGACAACGGCCTGTCCGGCCCATCTCCCGCGAGATGGCTGGACAGGTTTATCCCTCTGAAGCCGACGATAAGCATTGGCAATCCCGGCACACGTCCTCGGGGCCAATGGCGTCTCCCGCATCACAGCCATAGATGGCCGTATCAAGGCTTTTCAATTGACGCTGCTGTGCCGGCAGCTACCTTGCCGACAATCTTCAGAAAGAGGGGCGCAGGTAATGGCGAAATATCAGGGTGGCTGCCTGTGCGGCGCGGTGCGTTACCGCACCGATGCCACGCCGATCAACGAGCGGGTCTGCCATTGCCGGCTCTGCCAGAAGGCGCTGGGCGCGGCCTTCAACGCACGCTCGCTGTTCCGCATCGACGACGTGACCATCGACGGGCCGGTGGCGACGGTGAATTCCTCGCCCGATCTCAAGCGCGGCTTCTGCCCGGGCTGCGGCACGACGATGTTTTCCCGGCGCGACTCCGCCGGCATCATCGGCGTGACCTCAGGCTCGCTCGACGCCCCTTCGGTATTCAAGCCGCAGATGCATATGTGGACCGCCTCGAAGCAGCCCTGGGTGCAGCTTGACGACGGCCTGCCGCAATATGAAGGCGCGCCACCCCCGAACTGAAGCACAGGCGAACTGAGCGCAAAACGTGCCCAATTTTTTCATCCGGGACACGAGATAGCCGGCAAAGCGTCATTGGCGAGCCATCATTGCCGCCTATCTATCACGTGCGGGTCGGCAGTCGAGGAGGCGACGGATGAAAGACAGAATCAACACCCTGGATGAGCTTTTGAGCGATCCGATGGTCAAGCTCGTGATGGAGCGTGACCGCGTACAGCCGGCCGAGCTTCGCTCGCTGCTTGAAGAAAAGGTTCGCCGGGATGATGCACCGGTCGTCAACGATCGCCCCGTCACCGACCGCTTCATACCGCCCGCTCACATGGTAGCCGAAAGCTGCCACAAGTTATGGCTGTGCGGCTAGGCAGCGGGCCTGCAGGCGTCGGCGATCCTTCTCGCCGTCTCCATCCTGCCGGCGTTTCCAAGCTCTCACCGCTACGGTGATAAAGCGGGCGCCATGTATTCTGTTTGCCCAACTCTCGTCCTAACAATTTGATTCAAACTTTGTTGGCAATTTCTCGTTAGTAATCTGGATCGGTTGTCCGGCGGCGTTGTCTTGCCCTCGGTCTGTTGTGTTCTGCGTACAGGTCCAGATGCGGTTATCAGGCGTCGTCATCTTCTCGATCGCGTCACTTTGCCTTGCCGGCTGCACATCCACGCCCGGCGTCGACGCGCTGCAAGTGCCATCCAGCGAGACGACCAGCTCCGTTGTGCGGCCGCCCGCGCCGGTGGCGTCGGTCGGTGCGGCCGATGCCGCACCCGACTTTGAGCAGGAAGAGGCGACGGAGCAGACTGTGGCGA
>NZ_RZSW01000272.1:0-8049 GCF_003997375.1 Mesorhizobium sp. M5C.F.Ca.IN.020.29.1.1
ATGCTGCTCGCCGCCGATGTCGCGCCCATCGACGCTCTTTTTGAGGCGCTGAGCGCACGCGGAATGGCCCCCGTCCCCATCTTCGTCTCCAGCCTCAAGGACCCAGCATCGCTCGCCTTCGTCGAAACCGCGCTCGCAGCGCTGAACCCTGCCGCGATCATCACCGCGACGGCTTTCGCCTCCGGCGCCGAGCCCGGCGTCGAAACCCTGTTCGACCTCGCCGGCGTGCTGGTCTTCCAGGTCATCGTCGCGACGACTCGTCGTGACATCTGGCAAAACAATCAGCGCGGGCTGTCGCCCGCCGACCTCGCCATGCATGTCGTATTGCCGGAGCTCGACGGCCGCATTCTGGCCGGCGCCATTTCCTTCAAAGGCGAGAGCGAAACCGATCCGGCACTGGCCTTCCGCGCCTTCGCCAACCGGCCGGAGCCGGACCGCGTCGCGCAGGTGGCGAACCGTGTCCAAGCCTTCATCCGCCTGCAGCGCACGCCGCGCGCGGAACGCAAGCTCGCCATCCTGATCCCCGACTATCCGAGCGCACCCGGCCGCACCGGCTACGCCGTCGGCCTCGATGTGCCGTCCAGCGTGCTGGCAATGCTGCACGACCTGAGCGAACAAGGCTACGCCGTTGAAGGGATTCCGCAAACGCCGCGTGAGTTGCTGGATGAACTGGAGCGCAGCGAAGGTGGATTGGGACTAGGGGACTATCTCGACCTTTCGACGGAATTGCCGGCTGAGGCAATAGCTGCCGTGACGGCCGCGTGGGGGAATGCGGCAGATGAGACAGGTTTGTGCGACGCACCCCCCTCTGTCCTGCCGGACACGTCCGGCAGGACAGAGGGGGGTGTTCAAGCGCCCACCACCGCAACTTTCCCCTTCCGCGCCGCGACTTTCGGCAACATCACCGTGGCGCTCGCCCCCGATCGCGGGCGATCGGCCGACCGACGCGCCGACTATCACGACCCGACATTGCCGCCGCGGCATGCGCTGATCGCCTTTGGTCTGTGGCTGCGCAAATCGGTCGGCGTCCATGCTCTCGTCCATGTCGGCGCCCACGGCACGCTGGAATGGCTGCCCGGCAAGACCGTTGCGCTTAGCGAAAACTGTTTTCCTGAGATCGTCACTGGCCCCCTGCCCGTCATCTATCCGTTCATCGTCTCCAACCCGGGAGAGGCAGCACAGGCCAAGCGGCGCATTGCCGCCGTCACCCTCGGCCATTTACCGCCGCCGCTGACCGGCGCCGGGCTCGATGAGAACCAGCACCAGCTTGAACGGCTGGTCGACGAATACGCCCAGGCCGACGGGCTCGACCGCCGCCGCCGCGATCGCCTGGCGAAACTGATCGTCGAAACCGCACAAAAGACCGGCCTCGCCTCCGAAGCCGGCGTCGCCGGAACCGACACGCCCGACGAGGCGCTACGCCGCATCGACGCCTGGCTCTGCGACCTCAAGGATTTTGCCATCAAGGACGGCCTTCACATCTTTGGCCGCTCAGCCGAGGGTGAGACCGATCCGCTGCGCGAGCAAAGTGCGGCGGCCGAGAAGGCGGCACTCATCGCAGTGCTCGACGGCCGCCATGTCGCTGCCGGTCCGGCCGGGGCACCAGCGCGTGGCCGGCGCGATGTGCTGCCGACCGGCCGCAATCTGTTCACATCAGATCCACGCAACATGCCGACGCCGACATCCTTCGATCTCGGCAGGGCGGCGTCCGACGAGGTCTTGCGCAGCTACATGCAATCCCATGGCGACTGGCCGCGCTCGCTGGTCATCGACCTCTGGGGCTCGGCCTCGCTGCGCACCGGCGGCGAGGAGATCGCGCAAGGCCTGGCGCTGATGGGCTGCCGGCCGCAATGGGATTCTGCCACCGGCCGCGTCACCGGCATCGAGGTGCTGCCGCCGGCAACGCTTGGCCGCCCGCGCGTCGATGTCACCTGGCGCATATCAGGCCTGTTTCGTGATATGTTCCCGACCCAGATCGCGCTGATCGATGCTGCCGCCAGCGCCGTCGCCGCCCGCGACGAGGACGCTTCGGAAAACCCGCTCGCGGCCAAGACCCGCGCCGAAGGGAAGATCAGCCCGCGCATTTTCGGCACCTCGCCCGGCACCTACGGCGCCGGCGGCGAGGATTTGCTGTCGAGCGGCGACTGGGCCGCGCGCGAAGAGATCGGCCGCGCCTATCTCGACGCCACCTCGCATGCCTATGGCGGCGCCGACGGCGAAGGTGTCTCGGCGCCCGGCGCGTTCGAGGATCGTGTCGCCGAGGCCGACCTTCTCGTCCATACGGGAGATGATCCCGGCCGCGATATTTTGGAAGGCTCGGCCGACGTCGCCTTCATCGGCGGTTTTTCGGCGGCGCTTGCGGCACTCGGCAAGAATGCCGACGTGATCGTCCTCGACACCACGGATCCGCAAAAGCCGAAGCCGCGTTCGGTTGGAGAAGCCGTATCTCGGGTAGTTCGCGCCCGCGCGGTCAACCCGCGCTTCATATCAGGCCAGATGCGGCACGGGCCGCGTGGTGCTTCGGAATTCGCCGAGACGGTCGACCGGCTGGTCGGCTTCGCTGAGACCACCCATGCCATATCGGGCACGCTGATCGAGGTCGTGCACGACGCCTATCTCGGCGATCCCGTGGTTCGCGCCTTCATCTTGCGCGAGAACCCTTCCGCCGCGAAGGTGATCGCCGAGCGGTTTCTGTCGGCGCGGCGGCGCGGTCTCTGGCATCCGCTGCGCAATTCCATCGATGACGATCTCGCCGCACTGATCGCCGAGGCCCAGGCGCTGGGGGTGGCCGCATGAACGCCTTCTCACGTCGCGGTGCCTGCCCCGCTTTGTCCGCGCCGATGCAGACCGGCGACGGGCGTCTGGTGCGGCTCAATCCGGTCGCCGGAGGACTCTCGCCGAAGTCCTTGCTCGGACTCGGTGAATCCGCCTTGCGGCACGGCAACGGCATCATGGAAGTGACCGCACGTGGTAGCCTGCAGATACGCGGCCTGACGCCGGCAAGCGCCCGACTGCTGGCGGTGGAGGTCGATGCAATGGGGATCGCCGTATGCACCGGCGTGCCGGTCGAGACCGGGCCGCTTGCGGGGCTCGATCCCGAAGAGATCGCCGATCCGCGCCCGCTGGCGGATCGGATTCGCGCGGCAATCGAGGACGCCGGGCTGGGACAGCGCCTCGGGCCGAAGGTTTCGGTCATTGTCGATGGCGGCGGGCGGCTGACCATGGATGCGGTTTCGGCCGATGTCAGGCTGGCTGCGATGCGGATTGATGCGCGTGTCCAGTGGCAGGTGGCTGTCGCCGGCGACGGTCAGACTGCGACGCTACTCGTCATGGTCGAGGAAGATGCGGCGCGTGGTATCGCCGTCGCGATTCTGAGAATGGTTGCCGAAAAAGGCCGTGAAGCCCATGCAAGGGATTTGTCGGAGAGGCAGCTAACATCTCCCGCCAGTTGGCATTCCTTCGCGCCCGCGAAGGATCGCCTTCCTCTCACGGCCGCGCCAGCTCCTTCGCCAATCGGCCTATTCCCTCTCGGCGGTGATGCAACCGCCCTCGGCATCGGCCTGCCCTTCGGCAGCATGCCGGCGCAAAAACTCATCGAGCTCACGCAACGGGCCTTCACCCTCGGCGCAACCGAAATCCGCCTGGCGCCGGGCCGCGCGCTGGTTTTTATCGGCCTTTCGCCGACCGCCTGCCGCTCGCTCCAGCAAACCGCCGCCACCCTCGGCTTCGTCACCGACGCTGCTGATCCGCGCACCAGGATCGCCGCTTGCCCCGGTGCGCCGGCCTGCGCCTCCGGCCGGATCGCGACGCGCGACATCGCCGAGACCATCGCTGCGGAAAACCGCGACATCCTCGATTCCTCGCTCACGCTTCATATTTCCGGCTGCGCCAAGGGCTGCGCGCATCCCGGCCCGGCGGCGCTGACGCTGGTCGGCGGCGAAAACGGAGCCGGTCTTGTCGTGGACGGGACGGCAAAGGCCCTTCCTGCCGGATACAGGCCAGGCTATGACGCCGCGAGCGGCGTTGGCCGCATTGCGGCAGCGATCCGCGAAGCACGACTTCGAGGCGATACCACCGCCGCCTGCCTGACAAGGCTTGGCGCGGCCGGTGTCGCCGAACTCTATCGACAGGAATAAATATGGCCGCCTACGACTATATCCATGACGGCACGGCCATCTATGAGCGCTCCTTCGCCATCATTCGCGCCGAGGCCGACCTGTCGCGCTTTTCCGATGCCGAGGCCGATGTTGCCATCCGCATGATCCATGCCTGCGGCCAGGTCGAGGCCAGCAGGCACTTTGTTTTTTCCAGCAATTTCGTCGCCGCCGCACGCACGGCTTTGGCGGGTGGCGCGCCGATCTTCTGCGACGCGGAGATGGTCTCGCACGGTGTCACCCGCGCCCGGTTGCCGGCCGGTAACGAGGTGATCTGCACGCTGCGCGACCCGCAAACGCCTGACATCGCGAAAAAGATCGGCAACACCCGCTCCGCTGCAGCCATAGACCTGTGGGGCGAACGCATGGCCGGTTCGGTCGTCGCCATCGGCAATGCGCCGACAGCACTTTTCTACCTGCTGGAAAGATTGCGCGACGGCGCGCCGAAACCGGCTGTTATCATCGGCATGCCGGTCGGTTTCGTCGGTGCTGCCGAATCGAAGGATGCGCTGGCCGAGAATTCCTATGGCGTGCCCTACGCCATCGTGCGCGGCAGGCTTGGCGGCAGCGCCATGACCGCCGCCGCACTCAACGCACTGGCGAGGCCGGGTCTGTGAACGCGATTGCAAAAGGCAGGCTTATTGGCGTCGGCACCGGTCCCGGCGACCCCGAGCTGCTGACGCTCAAGGCCGTGCGCGCGCTGACCGAGGCCGACGTGGTCGCGCATTTCGCCAAGCGCGGCAACAACAGCAATGCGCGTGCCATTGTCGGCGCGCATTTTCGTCCTGATTTGATAGAGTTGCCGCTACTATATCCCGTGACCACCGAGATCGACAAGGATCACAGCGATTACCGGTCGCAGATAACGGATTTCTACGAAGAGTCCGCCGAAAAAATCGCCGAGCACCTCAGCGCCGGCAGGACGGTCGCGGTGCTTTCGGAAGGCGACCCGCTGTTCTACGGCTCCTACATGCACCTGCATGTCAGGCTGGCGCACCGCTTCCCGACCGAGGTCATTCCCGGCGTCACCGCCATGTCCGGCTGCTGGTCGGCGACAGGCCTGCCGATCGTGCAGGGCGACGACGTGCTGACCGTGTTGCCGGGCACAATGAGCGAATTCGAATTGACTCGCCGCCTCGCCGACACCGATGCCGCAGTCATCATGAAGGTCGGCCGCAACCTGCCCAAGATCAGGCGTGCACTGGAAGCGACCGACAAGCTGGCGCGTGCCGTCTATGTCGAGCGCGGCACCATGCCGGGCGGCGTTTCGATGCGGCTGGCCGACAAGCAGGACGACAAGGCGCCCTACTTCGCCATCGTGCTGGTGGTCGGCTGGTCAGGCCGGCCCGCCGCATTGGGAGCCGAAACATGAGCGGCCGCCTGACCGTCATCGGCCTCGGACCAGGCAATGCCGACCAGGTGACGCCGGAGGCAAGCCGCGCCGTCGCCGAGGCAAAATTCTTCTACGGCTACAAGCCCTATCTCGACCGGCTCGATCTGCGCCCCGACCAGACCCGCGTCGCCTCGGACAATCGCGAGGAGCTGTTCCGCGCCAGGGACGCGCTGGTAAAGGCTGCGCAGGGCCACGCTGTCGCCGTCGTCTCGGGCGGCGACCCCGGCGTCTTTGCCATGGCAGCGGCCGTCTGCGAGGCGATCGAGGCCGGCCCCGCCGAATGGCGTGCCGTTGACGTCGCGATGCTGCCGGGCATCACCGCAATGCTCGCGGTCGCTGCCCGCATCGGTGCACCGCTCGGCCATGATTTCTGCGCCATCTCGTTGTCCGACAATCTAAAACCCTGGGACCTGATCGAACTGCGGCTGCTGGCGGCGGCGGGTGCTGGCTTCGTCATCGCGCTCTACAATCCGATCAGCAAGGCGCGCCCCTGGCAGCTTGGCCGCGCCTTCGAATGCCTCACGGCGATCTTGCCCGGCACCACGCCGGTCGTCTTCGGCCGCGCCGCCGGCCGTCCCGACGAGCGCATCGAGGTGTTTTTGCTGGCGGAAGCCGATGCGGAAAAGGCCGACATGGCGACCTGCATCATCATCGGCTCGCCGGAAACCAGGATCATCAAGCGCGGCGAAAAACCGGCACTGGTCTACACGCCGCGTTCGGCGGCGGGCCCAAGAAAATGACTGACCAGAAAATGATCGACCATCGCGGCAAGCGCTTCGACGGTTTCCGCCGACGGGACATCCGGCAGCGTCGACCTACGGATCATGACCACCTCGATGCCGAGCGCCCGCGCTGCGGCGATCTTGCCGTAGGTCGCCTCGCCGCCGCTGTTCTTGGAAACGACGACGTCGATGCGGTGTTCCAGAAGCAGTGCACGTTCGTCGGCTTCCCGGAACGGCCCGCGCGCCAAGAGATAGGTCGCATCGGGCACAGCGAGCCTTGGCTCGACCGGATCGACGCTGCGGATAAGATAGTGATGTTGGGGTGCGGCCTCAAAAGCGGCGACCTCCTGCCGCCCGAGCGCCAGGAAAACGTGGCGTGGAGCCGACCCCAGCGCCGTCACCGCGCTGGCAACACTGTCGACCAGCGTCCATCGGTCGCCGTCGGCAGGCTCCCAGCCCGGGCGCCTGAGCGCAATGATCGGCACGCCGGCCTCATGCGCCGCTTCCGTGGCATTGGCGGAGATTTGCGCCGCATAGGGATGCGTGGCGTCGATCAGCAGGTCGATGTGGGTCTCGTGCAGATATGCCGCCAGCCCGGCGGCACCACCGAAACCACCCGTACGGGTGGGCACGTCTTGCGCGACAGGATTTTCGGTGCGGCCGGCCAGCGACAGCGTGAGCGACACATCGGTGCGCGCGACCAGCTTTCCCGCCAGTTGCCGGGCTTCGGTGGTTCCGCCGAGGATCAGAATACGGTGGGTCATCATGCCTGCTGACGGTCCGCGCGGCGCCAAGCTCAACTCAAGATGGCTAACAATCGTCGGCATCGGCGAGGACGGTGTAGCGGGTCTCGGCGAAGAGGCCAAGCGGTTGATCGCCGAGGCCGAATTCGTCTTCGGCGGCACACGCCACCTTGCCCTTGTCGCATCGCTCACCAAAGGCGAAGCACGCGCCTGGCCGACCCCTTTCGATGCAGAAATGCGCGACGTGCTGGCACTTGCGGGTAGAAAGGTCTGTGTGCTGGCCTCCGGCGATCCGTTCTTCCATGGTGTCGGCGTCACCCTTGCTCGCAAGGTTCCTTTCCAGGAGACGCAGGTGATCCCCGCCCCTTCTGCCTTCTCACTGGCCTCCGCCCGCCTCAGCTGGGCGCTTCAGGATATTGAGACCATTTCGCTGCACGGCCGCTCGCTCGACCTGATCCGGCCGCTGCTGCATCCGGGCACCCGCATCCTTGCGCTGACCTCGGACGGCGATGCACCAGCCGCGATTGCGCGCCTGCTGACCGAACTCGACTTCGGCGCGTCGCGTCTAACGATTCTGGAGGCACTGGGCGGCCCGAACGAAAGGCTGCGTTCGACGCGCGCGGACGCCTTCGACCTCGAAAAGATCAACCCGCTCAACGTGCTGGCAATCGAAGTTGGATCGACTTCAGAAGGACGCATCCTGCCGCTGACGTCAGGCCTTGGCGATCATTTGTTCGAGCATGACGGCCAGATCACCAAGCGCGAGGTGCGCGCCATCACCCTGTCCGCCCTCGCCCCCAGGCGCGGCGAATTGCTGTGGGACATCGGCGCCGGCTCGGGTTCGATCGGCATCGAATGGATGCTCGCCCATCCCTCCATGCGCGCCATTGCCATCGAGGCCGACCCAACCCGCGCCGCCCGCATCCACCGCAACGCTTCACACTGTGGCGTGCCTGGCCTTGTCGTGGTCGAAGGCTCGGCACCGAAGGCGCTTGCCAGGCTAGGCACGCCCGACGCGATCTTCATCGGCGGCGGCG
>NZ_RZSW01000273.1:0-8044 GCF_003997375.1 Mesorhizobium sp. M5C.F.Ca.IN.020.29.1.1
AGGCCGAATTGACGATCGTGGTGCCTCGGCGATCAGCCAGGCACCACGTCGGAGCGAGGGAAGCGGCGCGTCCGAGGCAGGTGACCGTTTTCCTGACCGCAAAATCTCCTGGCGCTCGGCTACCGAGACGGGTTCCGTCCGGTTGAGCGCCAGGAATTTTCAAACACGCGGATGGCAGCGGAACCGAAGCCGCGCAGCAGGGCTCGCCGGCCGGCTGGCCCATGCGGCGTGACGCGGCATCACCGCCAATACACGCTGGGATACTCGTATACGAGAATCCACATATCCCCCCTAGCTGCTTTCTGTTAGGCAAGGCCCGCAGGATAGCAGGGAGAATGGTTTGCGCGGGCTTTGCGAAGGCTTGATGCAGAAGCCGCTGACGGTGGCGGAGCAAGTGGCGAATGTGGTGCGCCAATCGATTGCCGAGGGCAGCCTGGCGGCCGGCACGCCGCTGCGTCAGGACGACCTGGCCGAGCGGTTCGGCTTCAGCCGCATGCCGGTCCGCGACGCGCTTCGCCAGCTCGAAGCCGAAGGCATCGTGTCGATCCATCCGACCAAGGGCGCGCATGTCGCCAGGATGGACGCTGCCGAGAACAGGGAGATCTTTGCGGTCCGCGCATTGCTCGAAGGCGAAGCGCTGCGGCTTTCGATCCCCAACCTCGGCAAAGAAAAACTAGACGAGGCCGGCTATGTGCTCAACCAGATCGATGCCGAGCCGAATGTCGGCCGCTGCGGATCGCTGAGCCGTGCCTTTCACCTGGCGCTTTACAGCGCCTGCGGCAACGCCCGGCTCCTCGGCCTCATCGAAGCCCACCACAATGCGGCCGACCGCTACGTTCGCGTTCTCCTGTCCAACCTCAACTATCGCAGCCGCTCGCAGTCGGAGCACCTCGACCTGTTGACGACCTGCCGCCACCGTGACGCCGAGGCAGCCCTCCGCGTCCTGAAAAGGCACCTCAGCGAAGGCATGGAACCGCTCGCCAGGGCTGGAGATGGGCGGCGGGAAAGCCCTGACCTTGCCGGAGCGCTCTCGCAAAACCATAGCGCCACGACCGAATACCGGCCGGCGACGCCCCTCGCCTAGCGCCGGAGCCAATCCGCCAGGAGTCAGCCTTTGTCGTGCGCTGTCGAAGCTCGGCCTGTGCTCGCGCAAGCAGGCCGAAATTCTGGTCGCCGAAGGGCGCGTCCGGGTCGCCGGAAAAATCGTGCGCAACGGCTCGCTGCGCGTCGATCCCGGCCGCGACCGCATTGAGGTCGACGGCAGCCGCGTTGTCGCCGAGCGCAAGGTCTATCTGATGATCAACAAGCCGCGCGGCCTGGTCACCACCCGCGACGACCCGCAGGACCGCGGCACCGTCTATGACTGCCTGGCAGAACTCGACCTGCCCTTCGTGTCGCCGGTCGGCCGCCTCGACAAGGCCAGCGAAGGCCTGCTTTTGATGACCAACGACACGCGCTTCGCGCAGCGCCTGCTCGACCCCGCCTCGCACGTCGCCAAGACCTACCACGTGCAGATCGGCGCCCTGTCCGACGAGGCCATGCTGGCGCAGTTGCGCGCCGGCGCAACGGTCGACGGCGAGGATTTGACGGCGCGGTCGATCGACATCCTGCGCAGCGGCACCAGCACCGCCTGGCTCGAAATCACCCTCGACGAGGGCCGCAACCGCCACATTCGCCGGCTGCTCGGCGCGCACGATGTCGAGGTGCTTCGCCTGGTGCGGGTGGCGATCGGCCCGTTGCAACTCGGTGAGCTCGCCAAGGGCAAGGCCCGCCACCTCACCGCCGAAGAGCTGGCGCTGTTTCAGGCCTGAGCGAAGGCGCCGAAGCGACCAAAGCGGTTGGCGCATGTATTCTCGCGGCCGACAAGAGCGGGCATCGCCGGACGGGCAGGCCAATCATTTCACGCTGGCGCCGCCCCTCACCTGCCTGCCGGCATCCTCTCCCCGTATAGTGACGGGGAGAGGAGCGCTCTCATCGAGGCGTCGCCGATCATCAGCGTTACAGAATGTCCACCAAGGTCGCCACCAGCCCCGACCCCCTTAGCACGAAGCCGCCCGTCGCCTCTACGCAGGCCCTTCGAAGACACTTTACTTCGCGTCGTGGAAGATAATGCCGACGGTGTGGCGCAGGCCGGAGCGAAGCCGGCTGACGCCGTGCCTGAGATTGACGCGGTAGCTGCCTTTGCTGCCCTGGACCGGACGATTGTGAACCGCGAAGGCGACGGCATCGCCCTGGCGTAGCGGCACCACCTCGGCGCGGCTCTGCATGCGTGGGCGCTGTTCGGTCAGCACGAACTCGCCGCCGGTGAAGTCCTCGCCGGGTTCGGACAGCAGAATCGCCACCTGCAGCGGGAAGGCAAGATCGCCGTAGAGATCCTGATGCAGGCAGTTGAAGTCGCCGGCAACGTATTGCAGCAGAAGCGGCGTCGGCCGCGTCTGGCCCTGGTCGTGGCATTGCTTAAGGAACGCGGCGTGTTCGTCCGGGTAGCGCTGGGCGATGCCCATGCGCTCGTTCCACTCGTTGGCGACCGCGGCCAGGCGCGGATAGAGCGCGGTGCGCAAGCCGCCGATCAGCTCGGGCAAGGGATAGCGGAAATAGCGGTACTCGCCCTTGCCGAAGCCGTGCCGCGCCATGTGGACATGGCTGCGGAAATGGCTTTCGTCGGGATAGAGCCCGGCGATCTCCCGGCATTCTTCCGGTGTCAGCAGCTTTTCCATCACTGCGCAGCCGTAGCCGCTCATCTCCTCGGCCAATGCCTGCCAATCATATCCGGCGACCCGCGCTTCCGCCGATCGGACCGCTGCTTTCGAACCTATCGGATGAATGGTCATGGCTTTGCCTCCTCTGGCTTCATCGGCTTCTGCAATCAGATGGGTGAAGCAGCGCACGCAAACCACCCGTTTCATGCCAATGGGTTAGGCACAGGGTTGAAGCTGCCGATCTCCCCCGCATATGGGGGGCCCCTCATCCGGCCGCTTCGCGGCCACCTTCTCCCCGCCGGGGAGAAGAGGTAGCACCGGCGCTGCCAATCTCCTCTCCCCTTGGAGAGAGGGTCGGATTGCCCCGAATTGGCCTTCGCAATTCGGTTGCCAATCCGGGTGAGGGGCACTTGCCGATATGCGATTGCCTCGTCATCCAGCGGAGGGAGATCGCCAATCGCCATTGCGCCGCTGCGCGCGCGACGCAGCATGGATTTCGGCAAAATCGGGCCCATATCCCTGATAGGGAGCTTTGAGCGTGAAACTCGCGCGTGTAGCCCTGATTGCCGCGGCTGTTGTAGCCGCTGTGGCTGTTTGTTCCTCTTCCGCAACCGGAGCGGCGAGCGGGCAAGAGAGGACTGCACTGCGCATCGAGATAGACGGCGCCATCGGTCCGGCGAGCGCCATGCAGTTCGAGGAAGCGCTGGCGGTGGCCGCAGAGCGGAACGCCGAGGTTTTCATCCTGCAGATGGACACGCCCGGCGGGTTGGTCACCAGCATGCGTGAGATCATCGCCGACATCCTCGCCTCGCCGGTTCCCGTCATCGGCTATGTCGCGCCCGCCGGCGGGCATGCGGCGAGCGCCGGAACCTACATCCTCTACGCAACCCATGTGGCGGCGATGGCGCCCGGCACCAATCTGGGCGCGGCAACGCCAATCGAGATGGGCGGGCCGCCGCCATCCTTTCCCGGCGGCGACGACAAGAACAATGGCCCAGAAGCCGGCAAGGACCCGAAGAGCCCACCGGCGGGCGATGCGATGATCGCCAAGGCAACGAATGACGCGGTTGCCCTGATCCGCAGTCTGGCTGAACTGCGTGGGCGCAATGCCGATTGGGGTGAAAAGGCGGTGCGCGAGGCGGCCAGCCTGTCGGCCAACGCGGCGCTGCAGGAGCGTGTCGTCGACTTCGTCGCCCGCGACACGACCGAACTGCTTCAGCTGGCTGACGGCCGGACGGTGGAAATAGCCGGCAGGAAAGAGGTGTTGGCGACCAAAGGGCTGCCGGTTGAAACGCTGGAGCCCGGCTGGCTCATCCGGCTTCTCGCCGTCATCACCGATCCGAACATCGCCGTGATCCTGATGCTGATCGGGGTTTATGGCCTCGTCTTCGAGTTCACCAGCCCGGGTGCGGTTGCGCCCGGCGTGGTCGGCACGATCTGCCTGCTGCTCGGGCTCTATGCGCTCAATCTCCTGCCGATCAGCTATGCCGGCCTTGCCTTGATGCTGCTTGGCATCATCTTCCTCGTCGTCGAGGTCTTTAATCCCACAGTCGTCCTTGGGCTGGGAGGCGTGGCGGCGTTTCTGCTGGGCTCCGCCATGCTGCTCAGGATCGAGGGGCCCGGCTTCGAGATGTCGTGGGCCGTCATCGGCACCGCCGCCGTCCTGACGCTCGGCCTGGCGCTGTTGACCGGCAGCTATCTGTGGGCGGCCCGCAAGAACCTTCCGCGTGTTGGCGCACAGGCCATGCGAGGCCTGCCGGCCAAGGTCCTCGATTGGGAGGGCAGCGAAGGCCACGTGCTTGCCCGGGGCGAGCGCTGGCGGGCGAAAGCCGACGAACCCATTGCAGTGGGCGACAGCGTCGAGGTGGCTGACGTCAGCGGTCTCGTGCTGACGATACGGCGTCGCAATGTGAGAAGCGATGGAGCAAGGCAGTGATCATCGGTTATGTGGCCTATCTGGTAGCAGCGCTCGTCGTGGTCATGTTCCTGTCCGCGGCCATTCGCATCCTGAGGGAATATCAGCGCGGCGTGGTCTTCACGCTCGGCCGCTTCACCGGGGTCAAGGGCCCCGGCCTGATCATCCTGATCCCGTTCGTGCAGCAGATGGTGAAGGTCGACCTGCGGGTGGTGGTCCAGGACGTGCCGCCGCAGGACGTGATCTCGCGCGACAATGTTTCGGTGAAGGTCAACGCGGTGCTGTATTTTCGTATCGTCGACGCCGAGCGGGCGGTGATCCAGGTCGAGGACTTCATGACCGCCACCAACCAGCTGGCACAGACCACTTTGCGCTCGGTGCTCGGCAAGCATGAGCTCGATGAAATGCTGGCCGAACGCGACAAGCTCAACAGCGACATCCAGGAGATTCTCGACCAGCGGACCGATGCCTGGGGCATCAAGGTCTCCGACGTCGAGATCAAGCATGTCGACCTCAACGAGAACATGGTCCGCGCCATCGCCAAGCAAGCCGAGGCCGAACGGCTGCGGCGTGCCAAAGTGATCAATGCCGACGGCGAACAGCAGGCGGCGGCAAAACTCGTCGAGGCCGGCAAGATGCTGTCCGAGACACCGCAGGCCATGCAGCTGCGCTATTTCGAGGCGCTCCATGACATCGCCGGTGAGCGCTCGTCGACGGTCGTGTTTCCGGTGCCGATGGACCTGCTCGGTCATTTCATCAAGCAGGATGGGGAGAAATGAGTTGGCTCCTCAAGTTGGAGGGACAGCACCCCTCTGTCCTGCCGGACATCTCCCCCTCAAGGGAGGAGATTGGCAGCTTCGGCGCTCCGTCAGCTTTCCATCGCTTGTGGTTGGCGAAAGCAGTTGAGCGAATAATCTCCCCCCTTGAGGGGGGAGATACCCGGCAGGGCAGAGGGGGGCGCTTCGCACGACCCTCCCCTCTAAATCAGCTTCTCCAGCGTGATCGGCAGGTCCCGCACTCTTTTGCCGGTGGCGTGGAACACCGCATTGGCGATCGCAGGCGCAACGCCGACGATGCCCAGCTCGCCCACGCCCTTGCCGCCGAGCACGGAGGAATGCGGGTCGGGGATGCCGACTGAGATCACCTCGATGTCGGGAATGTCGGCATTGGTCGCGATCAGATAGTCGGCCAGGTTGTTGTTGACGATGCGGCCGTGGCGGCGGTCGACGATGCCTTCCTCCAGCAGCGCCTGGCCGATGCCCATGATGATGCCGCCCTTCCACTGGCTTTCGGCGAGCTTGGGATTGTAGAGCCGGCCCGAATCCAGCGCCGACACCACGCGCGACACGCGAACCGTGCCGAAGTCCTGGTCGACGCGCACCTCGACGAAATGCGCGCACCAGCTGTGGCGGGAATAGTCGCCCTCGGTGTGCGACAGCGCCGTCGCGATGGTCGTGTAGTTCTTGTAGCGATCCTCCGCCGTCGAGTTGGCCGGCATGGTGTCGCCCATCGCCTCAATCTGCTCGCGTCCGACGCTGGCGAGCAGCTCGGCGATGGAGACCTCAGGCCCCTCGCCGCGAGGCGACTTTATGCGGCCCTCAGCGACGACCAGCGTGTTGGCCTGCAGTGCATGGAACGGCGAATTTGGATCGCTGATCGCCAGCCCGACCAGCTGGTCGAGCGCGGCAGTCGCCGCCTTGTGCACGGCGCCGGTCATCACGCCGGCCAGCCGCGAACCGCCGGTGACGCCGGCGCGGGCATAGCGGGAGTCGCCCAGCTTCACCACGACGTTCTCAGCCGGCACGCCCACGACTTCGGCGGCGGTCTGCGCCAGGATCGTATAAGTGCCCTGCCCCATGTCGATGCTCGAGCTTTCGACCTCGACCGAGCCGTCGGCGAGGATGCGCACCATCGCCTCGCCATAGGCGCGCCGCACCGGATAGGTGCCGGCGGCAACGCCCCAACCGATCAGCTGGTTGCCGTCGCGCATCGAGCGTGGCTCTGGGCTGCGCTTCGACCAGCCGAAGGCCTCGGCACCGGCAACGTAGGCCTCGCGCAGTTGTCGTGTCGACCATTGCTTTTTCGCCTCTGGATCCTGCTCGGCGTAGTTCCTGAGCCGGATTTCCAGCGGATCGATGCCGACCTCGTAAGCTAGCTCGTCGATCGCGCTTTCGATGCCGAAGGCGCTCGGGTTCTCGCCCGGCGCGCGCAAAGCGCCCGGCACCACGGTGTTGACCCGCACGACATTCTGCCGCGACGAGAAGTTCGGCGTCGCATACATGATCGAGGTAACCGAACCGAGCGGCTCGACCCATATGCCGTCGACCGAGGTCTCGTTGACGCCGCGATGGACGATCGACTGGATCTTTCCCTCGGCGTCGGCGCCGAGCGCCACCGTCTGACGTGTCGCCGCCCGCCCGCCATAGGCGGTGAAGGTCTGCGGCCTGGTGACCGCCAGTTTCACCGGCCGTCCCAGCATTTTCGCGGCCATCGCCGCCACCGCGCCATAGCCGTAAGCGAACGCCTTGGAGCCGAAGCCGCCGCCGATATAGGGCGAGACCAGGCGCACATTCTCGAACGGCACGCCGAACCATTCGGCATAGGTCCGCGCCATGCCGTCGAGCCATTGGCTGGGCTCCCACACCGTCAGCTGGTCGCCCTGCCAGTGCGCGATCAGGCCATGCGGTTCCATCGGCGTCTGGTATTCGCGCGGCGTGTTGTAGGCGGCGCAGATCCGCACCGGGGCGGCGGCGAAAGCCGCCTGCGCATCGCCCCACTCCTTCGTCATCGCGTCGATCGGAATGCCGTCGCCGGCCTTCGCATCGCTAAGGTCGACGATGGCCGGTGTCTCGTCATAGGCGACCCTGACCAGCGCTGCAGCCGCGACGGCCTGCTCGAAACTCTCGGCCACCACCGCCGCGACGTGCTGACCACTGAAGGTGATGTTGCGCGCCAGCGGACAATACGGAACATCCGGCGGCGGCGTGCCCAGCCAGTCCGTTGCGGTGTTGAGGCGCAACGCATTGTCCGGCGTCAGCACCAGAACCACGCCCGGCCCTGCCTCGGCCGCAGCCGCGTCGATCGAACGCACCTTGCCGGCCGCAATCGTGCTCTCGACGAGAACGGCGTGGGTGAGTCCGTCAAGCTGCTGCTCGACGGCGTATTTTGCAGCCCCGGTGATCTTGGCCGGGCCATCGACGCGCGACAGCCGCCCGCCAACCTGGTCCGCGAGGGCGGCGCCGTCCGATGCATCGCCCCTCTTCGAATCATCATGTCTTGTTCTCAACTCGTGAACGGTCATGCCGTTTCTCCCACTTTGAGGATGGCGCGAGCGACGACGCGCGGCGCCAGTTCGATCTTGTAATGGTTGGCGCCGTGGTCGAGGGCGCCCTCGATGGCGAGCAGGCTGGCGCGCCGGACCGTATCAGAT
>NZ_RZSW01000274.1:0-8002 GCF_003997375.1 Mesorhizobium sp. M5C.F.Ca.IN.020.29.1.1
GGAAGAGATCATTGCCCCAAGCCGCACAGCTTTTTGTCCGCTACGTTGACGCGATAAACTATCGCGTCGGACGCGTCGCCATGTACCTGCTGTTCGTCATGGGCGCGGTCCTGCTCTATTCGACGCTGTCGCGTATCATTTTCGGCGTGCCGATCAACTGGGTGCTGGAATTGTCGCAGTTCCTGCTCTCCGCCTACTATCTGGTAGGCGGCGCCTATGTCCTGCAACTCGATCAACATGTGCGGATGGACCTCTTCTATAGCCGCCTCGATGCAAGGAAGCGTGCGATCACCGACGCTATCACCATCCTTTTTGTTATCTTCTTCCTGGTCGTGCTCCTCGGCGGTGGCCTGTCGAGCACAAACTACGCCATCCAATACAACCAGAAGAACTACTCGGCTTGGTCGCCCGTGCTCTGGCCGATCAAGATGGTGATGACGACGGGCGTCTTCCTGATGTTGCTGCAGTGCATCTCGACCTTCATCAAAGACGTAGCCATTGCCCGCGGGAAGCCGATCGCATGAGTTCCGAGGCGATCACCCTTTTCATGTTCGGAACCATGATGGTGCTGCTCTTCACCGGACAGCGCGTCTTTGGCGTCATCGGCTTCGTCGGTTCGGCGGCGGCTCTGTGGTTGTGGGGGCAGGGATCCTTCGAGATGCCCTTCAACGCCTCCTTCCAGGTATTGAACTGGTACCCGCTGATCACCGTGCCCTTCTTCATCTTCATGGGCTACATGCTGTCGGAATCCGGCTTGGCGGGAGACCTCTACCGGATGTTCCACGTCTGGTTCGGGCCGGTGCGCGGCGGGCTGGCGTTGGGCACGATCGGCCTGATGGTGCTGATTGCTGCGCTCAACGGCCTGTCGGTCGCCGGCATGGCGATCGGCGCGACGATCGCTCTGCCGCAGTTGCTGCGCCATGGCTACGACAAGTCGATGGTCACCGGTGTCATCCAGGCAGGTTCCTCGCTCGGCATCCTGATACCGCCGAGTGTCGTCCTGGTGCTCTACGCCATGATCGCCCGGCAGCCGGTGCTGGACCTTTGGCTGGCCGGGGTTGGCCCTGGCCTGCTGATGGCGCTGATCTTCGGCGTCTATGTCTATCTGCGCTGTCTCATTCAGCCGGAAGCCGGCCCGGCGCTGCCGGCCGAGGAGCGCGCGCTGATCACGCGCGCTGAAAAATTTGCGCTGCTCAGGGAAGGTCTGCTGCCGCTTGCCATTTTCGCCGTCATGATGGGCATGTTCATGACCGGAGTGACGAGCCTGGTGGAAAGCTCGGTCGTGGGGGCGGTGCTGGCAATGCTCGGCGCCTGGTGGGCGGGAAACCTGAACCGGAAATCCTTCGAGACGGCTACGCGTAACACGCTGGGCATCAGTTGCATGTTCCTCTGGATCATCCTCGGCGCGCTGTGCTTCAGTTCGGTCTATGACGGGCTGGGCGCGGTAAAGGCGGTCAAGGCGCTGTTGATCGACACATGGGAGTTCAGCCCGTGGACCATCCTGGTGCTGATGCTCCTCTCCTTCATCGTCATGGGAATGTTTCTCGACGACACCGCGATGCTGGTCATCGTCGCGCCGCTCTACATCCCGCTGGTTATCAGCCTCGGCTTCAATCCGATCTGGTTCGGCATCCTCTACACGATCACCTGCCAGATCGCGTACATCACACCGCCCTTCGGCTATAATCTGTTCCTGATGCGCGCAATGGCGCCGCCCGAGATCACGTTGGCCGACATCTATCGCTCCATCGTGCCATTCTTCTTCCTGATGGTGCTGTCGCTGATCATCATCATGATTTTCCCGCAGATCGCGCTGTGGCTGCCAAGCCTCTATTCGGGGCGATAGGCAACTGGAAATTGGTGATGCGTCGAGGAAGGAACCAAAAGAGGAAGAATGAGCTTCCCCAGGAAATAGTGGACCTGCACGCATGCAGGAGTGTCGAAGAGGAGAACGGAACGATGACTGAGCAAACAAGAAACATAAGCAAACGCGATTTCCTGCGAAAAGCGGGATTGACGACCGCGGGCGCGGTCGGTGCGTCCACGCTGGCCATGCCATACGTCAAGGCACAGAGCCCGATAACATGGCGCCTGCAGACCTATGCCGGCCCGGCCTTGGCCGAGCACGTCATCAAGAACTCGATCGACTGGTTCAACAAAGCCGCCAATGGCGAGATGGTAATCGAGCTCTACACCGCAGATCAACTCGTCCCGCATGGCGAGCTGTTCCGTGCTGTCCAGTCGGGCACGATCGATGCGGCCCAGAGCGACGACGATTCCGCCGCCGCTCCGGTAGACGTCAAGGTATTCGGCGCTTATTTCCCGCTCGCGGCGCGCTATTCCCTCGATGTGCCGGCGCTGTGGCACTGGCACGGTCTGAAGGAGATCTGGGAAGAGGCCTATGCCGAGATTCCCGACGTGACATGGCTCTCCACCGGCGCCTGGGACCCCTGCAACTTCGGCACGACAAAGCCGATCAAGTCCCTCGCCGACCTGCAGGGCCTGCGCGTCTACACCTTCCCTACCGGCGGCCAGTTCCTGTCGCGCTTCGGCGTGGTGCCGGTGTCGCTTCCCTACGAGGACGTGCAACCCGCCATGCAGACCGGAGAACTCGACGGTGTGTGCTGGTGCGGCATCACAGAGATGCATACCGTGGGCTGGGCCGACGCACTAAAATACTACCTAACGAACCCGCTCTCGGGCGCCTGGGCCGGCTCCTACTTCGTCAATACCGGAAAGTGGAAGGCTGTGCCCGAGCATCTGCAGCAGCTCTTCCGCCTGGCAATCGACGCCTCACACTACTACCGCCAGCATTGGTACTGGGCTGGCGAAGCCAACTACCGCAACACCGGCAAGCTTGAGCTCACCACCATTCCGGATGCGGAATGGTCGAAGGTCGAGGAAGAGGCAGTAAAGTTCTGGGACGAGATCGCCGCGCAGAGCGAGCGCAGCGCAAAGGTCGTCGACATCATGAAGAAGTACAACGAATCGATGAGGAAGGCCGGGGCGCCCTATCGCTACGGCTGATTGAGACTGCAAACAAGGCCGCCCGCTTCGGCGGGCGGCTTTGCGAACCTGGACGCTGGAGTTTTAAATGGCCGGAAATTTTTCTTTCGATCAGTTGAAGAAGGCGGTCTCAAGCGGTGAGGTCGACACGGTGCTGGCCTGCATCGTCGACATGCAGGGGCGGCTGGCGGGAAAGCGGTTCCTGGCCCAGTATTTCGTCGATTCCGCCCATGATGAGACGCATGGCTGCAATTATCTCTTGGCCGCCGACATCGATATGGAGCCGGTGCCCGGCTACAAGGCGGCGAGCTGGTCGAAGGGTTACGGCGACTTCGTCATGAAGCCCGATTTGTCGACGCTGCGGCGCATTCCATGGCTGGAAAAGACGGCGCTTGTGATCTGCGACGTGCTTGACCACCACACCCATGATGACCTGCCGCATTCGCCGCGCGCCATCCTGAAGAAGCAGGTCAAACGGCTGAGCGAGCGCGGCTATATCGGCTATTTCGCCTCCGAGCTCGAATTCTATCTGTTCAGCGAAACCTACGATTCGGCTCGCAAGAAGCACTGGCACGGCCTCGACACAGCCTCGCCCTATATCGGCGACTACCAGATCGGCATCACCACCAAGGAAGAAGGCGTCATGCGCCGGCTGCGCAACGAGATGGAAGCGGCCGGCATACCGATCGAGAACTCCAAGGGCGAGTGGGGTCCGGGCCAGGAAGAAATCAACGTCCGCTATGCCGAGGCGCTCGACATGGCCGACCGCCACGTCATCCTGAAAAACGGCGCCAAGGAGATCGCCGAGTCTGAAGGCAAGGCGATTTCGTTCATGGCCAAGTACAATTACGGGCTGGCCGGCAATTCCAGCCACATCCACAATTCGCTGTGGAGCGCCGACGGCAAGACGCCGCTTTTTTATGACAAGAATGCCGAATGGACGCTGTCTACGCTCGGCCAGCAATGGGCGGCGGGCCAGCTCAAATACGCCAAGGAATTCACCTGGTTCTTGGCGCCCTACATCAACTCCTACAAGCGCTTCCAGGCCGGCACTTTCGCGCCGACCAAGATCATGTGGAGCGAGGACAACCGCACCGCCGGTTTCCGCCTGTGCGGCGAGGGCACCAAGGGCATCCGCATGGAATGCCGCATCGGCGGCGCCGATCTGAACCCCTATCTCGCCTTCGCCGCGCTGATCGCGGCCGGCCTTGCCGGCATCGACGAAAAGCTTGAACTGCAAAAACCCTTCGTCGGCGATGCCTATCAAGCCTCGCAGCTGCCGGAAATTCCGAAGACCCTGCGTGATGCCACCGAGACGCTGGCGAAATCGGAGATGCTGAAGCAGGCGCTCGGCGACGGCGTGCTCGAGCATTATGTCCATACGGCCCACTGGGAGCAGTTCGAATACGACCGCCGCATTACCGATTGGGAACTGCACAGGGGGTTCGAGCGGTACTAAACTACGCCAGTGCTGCCCTTCGGCCTTTGGTGCCGGACGGACGGGCGGCTCAAACCGAGATTGTCATTAACCGTGAGGGCTCAAAGGAATGACCGAAACGGTCAAGATAAAAACTCCCGTCGATGGTTCGATCTATGCCGAGCGGCCTGTGGCCACCGACCAGGCGATCAATGCGGCGGTCGAGCGTGCCAAGGCGGCGCAGGAGAAATGGGCTCAGACGCCGGTCGTCGAGCGCGGCAAGTACATGCTGGCGATGCTGGAAGCGCTGGTCGCCATGACCGAAGAGATCGTGCCGGAGATCGCCTGGCAGATGGGTCGTCCGGTGCGCTATGGCGGCGAGTTCGGCGGCGTCAGGGAACGTACCAGCTACATGGTCGAGATCGCGGAAGCGGCACTCAAGCCGGTCCTCGCCTCCAATCCGAAGGACGGGTTTCGCCGCTATGTGAAGAAGGTGCCGCTCGGCGTGGTCTTGGTGATTGCGCCCTGGAACTATCCCTATCTTACCGCCGTCAACACTATCGTGCCGACGCTGATGGCCGGCAGTGCCGTCATCCTTAAGCATGCGGCGCAGACGCTGCTGGTCGGCGAACGTTTTCAACAGGCGTTCGACAAAGCAGGCCTGCCCAAGGGTCTGTTCCAGAACCTCGTCATGAACCATGTGCAGACCGAAAAACTGCTCGGATCGGGCAAGATCGACCATGTCAATTTCACCGGCTCGGTTGCCGGTGGCCGCGCCATCGAAAAGGCCGCGGCAGGCACCTTCATGACCCTCGGCCTCGAACTTGGCGGCAAGGACCCGGCCTATGTCCTGGCCGACGCCAAGATGGATCATGCCGTCGCCAACCTGGTCGACGGGGCCTTCTACAATTCCGGCCAGTGCTGCTGCGGCATCGAGCGCGTCTATGTCCATGAGAAGGTCTATGACGAATTCATCGAAGGCTTTATCGCCGAAACCAAGAACTACGTCGTCGGCAACCCGCTCGACCAGGCGACGACGATGGGGCCGATGGCACAGGCGCGCTTCGCCGACCTGATCCGCGAGCAGAAGGCCGAGGCGCTGCGCAAGGGCGCCAAGGCCCACATCAACATGAAGGTTGCCAATGACGAGCAAGGCTCGCCCTATCTGGCGCCAGAGGTGCTGACCGAGGTCGATCATCAGATGAGTGTCATGCGCGAGGAAAGTTTTGGGCCGATCGTCGGCATCATGAAGGTGCGCAACGACGAAGAGGCGATCGCGCTGATGAACGACAGCCCCTATGGGCTGACAGCCTCGATCTGGACGCGCGATATTGAGCATGCAGTGGCGATCGGCGACCGTGTCGAGACCGGCACCGTGTTCATGAACCGCTGCGACTATCTCGATCCGGCGCTGGTCTGGACCGGTGTCAAGGACACCGGCAAGGGCGCCGCCCTGTCGGCCATCGGCTACGACAATCTGACGAGGCCGAAATCATATCACTTGCGTGAAGCCATCTGAATTTCTGAAAGATAAAAATGTCAAAACTCATTTCCAAATGGAACTATCCGACAACCGTGCGCTTCGGCGCGGGGCGCATCAAGGAATTGCCTGATGTGCTTGATGCCACGGGCATCAAGCGGCCGCTCTTCGTTACCGATCCGGGGCTGGCCAAGCTGCCGGTGGTCGCCTCGACGCTGAAGATCCTCGACGACGCCAAGGTACCCTATGGCGTGTTTTCCGAGGTCAAGCCGAACCCGGTCGACTCCAACCTGACCGCCGGCATTGCCGTGTTCCAGAAGGGCAAGCATGACGGCGTCATCGCCTTCGGCGGCGGTTCGGCGCTCGACCTCGGCAAGCTGATCGCCTTCCAGGCCGGCCAGGCGCGGCCGGTCTGGGATTTCGAAGATATCGGCGACTGGTGGACGCGCGCCAACTCCGATGCGATCGCACCGATCATCGCCGTGCCGACCACCGCCGGCACCGGCTCGGAGGTCGGCCGCGCCGGAGTCATCACCAATGAAGCGACCCACACCAAGAAGGTCATCTTCCATCCGAAACTTTTGCCGGCCATCGTCATCGCCGATCCGGAACTGTCGGTCGGCATGCCGGGCTTTATCACAGCCGGCACAGGCATGGACGCGCTTGCTCACTGCCTCGAGGCCTATTGCGCGCCGGGCTATCATCCGATGGCCGACGGCATCGCTGTCGAAGGCGTGCGGCTCGTCTTGGAGAACCTGCCGAAGGCCTATGCCAACGGTAAGGATCTTGTCGCCCGCGCCCACATGATGAGTGCGGCCGCCATGGGCGCCGCCGCTTTCCAGAAGGGGTTGGGCGCGATCCACTCGCTGTCGCATCCGATCGGCGCGCTCTACGACACCCATCACGGCATGACGAACGCCGTGTTCATGCCTTATGTGCTGGCCTTCAACCGCGACGCCATCGAGGTGCGCATCGCCCGGCTCGCGGCTTATTGCGGCATCAAGGGCGGCTTCGACGGCTTCGCCAAGGCCGTCATCAAGCTTCGCAAGGAATTGAAGGTGCCGCACGCGCTGCCGGGCCTGATCAAGGGGCTTGACATGGACAAGAAGCGCAAGGGCCTGATCGCCGACATGGCGGTGGTCGATCCGACCGCCGGCGGCAACCCGGTCAAGCTGACCAGGAAGGCGGCGCTGACGCTGCTCGACAATGCCATTGCCGGCACCGTCTGAGACGGTTTTTCGCGCCGAAAGTTGATCTGGAAAATTGAGGGCAAAGAAAGGGGAAAAGATGGAAGTTAAGACAGAAGTTCGTTAGCCGGAAAATAATCGCAGAGCGATTGCTACAGCCGGTTAAAAAGAGTTTACTTTTTCGTACTGCAGGGCATCGCTTTCACAAAGCTTTCATCGGGCTGTCACACGAAAACGATACCGCATCGCAGGCGTCCAACGGCGTCAGTTCAACGGAGAGAACACATGTTCAAATTCACGGGAAAAGTGCTTTCCCTTACGGCCGTCGCCCTGATGGCGACCTCTGCCATCTCGTCGGCGCAGTCCATGGATGAACTGGTCGCCGCCGCCAAGGCGGAAGGCCAGCTCACCACCATCGCGCTGCCGCACAGCTGGTGCGGCTATGGCGACGTCATCGCCGGCTTCAAGGCGAAGTATCCGGAAATCACCATCAACGAGCTCAATCCCGATGCCGGCTCCGGCGATGAGATCGAGGCGATCAAGGCCAACAAGGACAATAAGGGCCCGCAGGCGCCTGATGTCATCGACGTCGGCCTGTCTTTTGGCCCGTCCGCCAAGGCAGACGGCCTGATCCAGCCCTACAAGGTGTCGACCTGGGATACGATCCCTGACAGCGCCAAGGATGCCGATGGCTACTGGTACGGCGACTACTACGGCGTGCTCGCCTTCGGCGTGAACAAGGCCGTCGTGCAGAACGCACCACAGGACTGGGCTGACCTGCAGAAGCCGGAATACGCCAACTCGGTGGCGCTCGCCGGTGACCCGCGCACCTCGAACAACGCCGTCATGTCGGTCTACGCCTCGGGCCTCGCGGCTGGCGGTACCGGCGGCCAGGACGCAGCCGCCAAGGGT
>NZ_RZSW01000275.1:0-7993 GCF_003997375.1 Mesorhizobium sp. M5C.F.Ca.IN.020.29.1.1
GGCGTGGCCGGTGCGCTGCATGAGCGCTTCGGCGAGCGCGTCGATGGTCAGCCGTTTTGTCGCCGCCATGATCCTAATTGACGAAATGGAGCAGGCGCGACGCGCGCATCAGCGACGGCCATTTCCAGATTTCGAGCGGACTGGCGCTGCCACCAATCGAGAAGAAGATGAGGTTGGCGCGGCCAACGAGATTGTCGTCGGGCACGAAACCGACGGTGAAGCGGCTGTCCGAGGAATTGTCTCTGTTATCGCCCATCATGAAATAGTGGCCGGGCGGCACGTCGAATTCCTGGGTGTTGTCACCGATCGAGTTGGGTATCAGGTCGAGCGTGTCATAGCTGACACCGTTCGGCAATGTCTCGCGATAGACGTCGACCGGCCCGCTCTTCTCGGTGATGTCGCGATTGTCGATCTGCCCGACCTTCTGGCGCGGCACGCCGACGCCGTTGATGAACAGCTGGCCATCCTTGACCTGGATCTTGTCACCCGGCAGGCCGACGACGCGCTTGATGTAGTCGACGGAGGGGTCCGGCGGGAACTTGAACACCGCCACGTCGCCGCGCTTCGGCTCGGCGCCCCAGATGCGGCCCGAAAAGAGGTCCGGCCCGAACGGCAGCGAATAGCGCGAGAAGCCATAGGACCACTTGGTGACGAAGAGGTAGTCGCCTTCGAGCAAGGTCGGCCGCATCGACCCTGACGGGATAGAGAATGGCTGAAAAAGGAGCGTGCGGATGACCAGAGCGAGCAAAAGCGCCTGGACGATGACGCTGACGGTTTCGCCAAGCCCGCCGGATTTCTTCTGAGATTTTTCAGCCACGCTCATGTCGTCCTCGATTATGCGTTGGTTGGTATAGAGTCTCGGCGCGCGCTGGGCAACGTCATGCCGGTGGTCAGATGCAATCAATATGGCGCTTCTTCGACGGGCAACGCCTCGATGATCACAAAGGCTTGAGCAAGCGGAAAATCGTCGGTGATGGTGAGGTGGATCGCCGCTCTGTGGCCTTCAGGCAGGATTTTGTCCAGCTGCGCCGCCGCCCCGCCGGTCAACGCTATGGTCGGCTTGCCGCTGGCCAGGTTGACGACGCCCATGTCGCGCCAGAACACCCCTTGCGCCATACCGGTGCCCAGCGCCTTGGCGCAGGCTTCCTTGGCGGCGAAGCGCTTGGCATAGGAGGCGGCGCGGGCGCCGCGGTTTTCGGAACGGGCCTGTTCGACCTCGGTGTAGATGCGCTGGATGAAGCGCTGGCCATGGCGCTCCAGCGATTTTTCGATGCGTCTGATATCGATCAGGTCGCTGCCGATGCCAATGATCATTCGGCGGGAACTTCCCGTCCGGCGGTTCCAGCTCTGTCCGCCAGACGCAGCGGGCGCGAGAAAGAGCGGCGTGGCCACAGATAGATACGCATCCGCTCGAGAAAACCATCAGGCTTGCGGCGTCGAAAAAGCACTCTGTTCCTGTCCTGATATCCAAAGCTGCCGCTCCGACCATCCCGGGCCGGGCGCGACAGCTACATTTTGCGCTTTGCGGCCGTCGAAGGGCAACAACGACCTTGATATAGCGATACGCTGACCGCAGAACAACCGTAGCTGCATGCCGTCCGCTGCTGTCGCCTGCGGGACCGGCGTTTCGCCACTCCGGACACAGTGTAATCGCGACGGATTTGAGGAGGAGAGTTCGCCGCAGAATTGGCAGCAACCAGCTATCTACGGCCCATACTCGCTGACCTCGACGAGATTGTCGTCCGGGTCGCGGAAATAGACCGACATCATCGGGCCACGGGCGCCGATCCGCTCGACCGGCCCGACTTCAACGCCAACGCCGTTGGCCGCCAGGCTGGCGCATATCTCCGAGAGCGGACGAGCGGCGACCAGGCAGAAATCTGCGGAGCCCGGAGTCGGCGCCTTGGCCTTGGGCTCGAAGGTACGCCCGACGTCATGCACATTGATCTTTTGCGTTCCAAACAGCAGCGCCGTCGGCCGGTCCGGCTCGTCGAGGCGCCTGAAGCCGAGCACGCGCTGATAGAAGGCGCAGGTGTCTTCGACGGAGCGAACCGTCAGCACGAAATGATCGATGCCTGCAATCACGGCTGCGCCTCAGTTAACGTTGTTTTATGCATGTCGTTGTCCCAAAACCGCTGCGCACTTTTGGGCGATCCATCAGATATTGCGGCTGCCAGGTTTGATGGCCGGTATGGCGGCGAGCTCGGGCGGCAGCCTGTCGGCTGGGTAGGCCGGAACCTCGTATTCGGCGAGCGCGATCAGCGGCACGCCGACACCGGTCTTGCCGGCCGAGCGGTCGATGATGCAGGCAGCGGCAACGACCTCGGCGCCAAGCGCGCGCAGGCAGTCAACGGTCTCGCGGATCGACAGGCCGGTGGTGACGATGTCCTCGACGATGACGACGCGCGAACCCTTGGCGATCTCGAAGCGGCGGAGCCTGAACTCGCCCCCTTCCCGCTCGACCCAGATCGCCGGCGCGCCAAGATGGCGCGAGGTCTCGTAGGCCGGGATCAGCCCGCCGATCGCCGGACCGACGACATAATCGATCCTGCCGGACACAGCAGCGCGGATCTTCTCGGCCAGCGCCTTGCACAGGCGCTCGGTCTTGTCGGCATGCATGAAGACCCGCGCCTTCTGCAGGAAGACCGGGCTTCGCAAGCCCGACGTCAGGATGAAATGCCCTTCGAGAACGGCACCGGCTTCACGGAAAATGCCCAGCACTTCGTCGGTGTTCATCTCTGCCTTGTTCTCCAGCACGCTGATGATTTCTAGCCGTTCACGCGTCGCGCATCGCTGACGCTCGAATTGTCCTTGAGCTGCGACAGCAGCCGGTTCAGGTGCTTCAGGTCCCAGACTTCGAGATCGATCAGCATTTCGGTGAAATCGGGCGCGGTGCGCACCATCGACAATGTATGGATGTTGGCGTCGTTGGATGCAACGACCTGCGCGATGTCGGCCAGTGAACCCGGCGCGTTGATGGCGGTGACCGAGACTCGCGCCGGAAACCGCTCCTTGGTGCGCTCGTCTATGTCCCAGCGCACGTCGATCCAGCGTTCGGGCTGGTCGTCGAAAGCCTGCAGCGCCGGTGACTGGATCGGATAGATGGTGATGCCGGTTCCCGGCTGCACGATGCCGACGATGCGGTCGCCGGGGACAGCACCTTCCGGCGCGAAGCGCACCGGCAGGTCGCCGCGGACGCCGCGGATCGGCACGGCGCCGTCCTTTGGCTGGTCCTTGTCCTTGCGTGCCGCGCGGCCCGGAATCTGGAACAGCATGCCGGCGGCGTTGCGGATCTTCGACCAGCCCTCCTCGCGCTGCTTGGGCGCGGCCAGCGTGACGCGCTCGTCCTTGTAGTCGGGAAACACCGCCTTCATGACATCGGTGGAGGCAAGTTCGCCGCGGCCGACAGAGGCCAGCACATCCTCGATGTCTTTGCGCGCCAGCCGATGCAGCACCGACTTCAGGCTCTCCTTGGTAAAGATCTTTCCGGATCGTTCGAAGGCGCGTTCCAGTATGCGGATACCGAGACCCGAATACTGCTTGCGGATCGCATTCTTGGTGGCGCGGCGGATCGCCGAGCGCGCCTTGCCGGTGACGACGACCGACTCCCACGCCGCCGGGGGCACCTGCGCTTTGGAGCGGATGATCTCGACTTCATCGCCATTCTTCAGCTCGGTCATCAGCGGCATGATGCGACCGTTGACCTTGGCGCCGACGCAGGTGTCGCCGACATCGGTGTGCACGGCGTAGGCGAAGTCGATCGGCGTGGCGCCGCGCGGCAGCGCGATCAGCATGCCTTTGGGCGTGAAGCAGAACACCTGGTCCTGGAACAGTTCCAGCTTGGTGTTTTCGAGGAAGTCCTCGGGATTATCGCCTTCGGCAAGCTGCTCGATGGTGCGCCGCAGCCAGGCATAGGCGTTGGTCTCCTTCGAGATCGCGTGGGCAGTGCCGTTCATCTTGCCGCCGCTGTCCTTGTAGATCGAATGCGCGGCAACGCCATATTCGGCAATCTTGTTCATCTGATAGGTGCGGATCTGCAACTCGACGCGCTGGCGCGACGGTCCGACGATGGTGGTGTGGATCGAACGGTAGTCGTTCTGCTTCGGAGTCGAGATGTAGTCCTTGAAGCGGCCTGGCACCATCGACCATGTCGAGTGGATGGCGCCGAGCGCCCGGTAGCAGTCCTCGACGGTATCGACGACGACGCGAAAGCCGAAAATGTCGGATAGCTGCTCAAAGGACAGCGCCTTGGCCTCCATCTTGCGGAACACAGACCACGGCTTCTTCTGGCGGCTCTTGACCTCGGCCTTGATCGCATATTTCTCGAACAGCGTGGACAGCGCCCTTTCGATCTCGGACAGCACATCCTTGTTGCGTTCGAAGATTTCGGCGAGCCGCGCGGTGACGGCGCGGTAGGCTTCCGGATTGATGAAGCGGAAGGCGATCTCCTCGAGCTCCTCGCGCATGCCTTGCATGCCCATGCGCCCGGCAAGCGGCGCATAGATATCCATCGTTTCCTCGGCGATGCGCAGGCGCTTGGCTTCGGGCACATGGTCGAGAGTGCGCATGTTGTGCAAGCGGTCGGCGAGCTTGACCAGCAGCACGCGAACGTCTTCCGAGATCGCCAGCAAGAGCTTGCGCAGGTTTTCCGCCTGCTCGGCCTTCTTGGAGACGAGGTCGAGTTTCTTCAGCTTGGTCAAGCCTTCGACCAACTTGCCCATTTCCGGACCGAACAGCTCGTCGATCTCGGCCCTGGTCGCCGTGGTGTCCTCGATCGTGTCGTGCAGCAGGGCAACCGCGATGGTCGCCTCATCCATGTGCATTTCGGTGAGGATGGCGGCGACTTCGAGCGGATGCGAGAAATAGGGATCGCCGGAGGCGCGCTTCTGGTGACCATGCTTCTGCATGGCGTAGACATAGGCCTTGTTGAGCAGCGCCTCGTTGACGTCAGGCTTGTAGCGCTGGACGCGCTCGACAAGCTCATACTGACGCATCATGGGCGGGATCTCGCAGTGCTGAAACGAATCATGCGCCGCACTGGCGTACGGCGCATGTCATAGATAACCACGAAACCGCCGACGCGAAAGTGTCGGCAGCCGTTGCGAAGATCAATAGTCGTCGCTTTTTTCCGGCGGCACCAGACCTTCGATGCCGGCCAGGAGATCTTCCTCGGTCATGCGGTCGAAGGTGATGTTGTCCTCGGTGTCGTCGGCATCGGTTGCCGCAGCGGCGGTACCGGTCTGGTCGGCGATCGCCTCGCCATCGGCTTCCGGCTCGTCGACCTCGACATGCTTCTGCAGCGAGTGGATCAGATCTTCCTTGAGGTCGTCGGGCGACAATGTCTCCTCGGCGATCTCGCGCAGCGCGATGACCGGATTCTTGTCGTTGTCACGAGGGACGGTGATCTGCGCGCCCTGGCTGATCTGACGGGCGCGATGGCCGGCCAGAAGCACGAGCTCGAAGCGGTTGTCGACCTTGTCGATGCAATCTTCAACGGTTACGCGGGCCATGAGCTGCCCCTTTCATGCCTGGATTTGATGGAAAACAGGTGCGGTCCATAACCCGGACGTCGCCAAAATACAAGCTTTTTGGCAATCTCAGGTCTGGGGCCAAGTCCGGGGCCAGGTCAGGGGCGGACTAAGGCCGGGCCAAGGCGAGTCTGGGGGCGCCGCCTGCGACGATACGGCACCGATCACAATTGCTTGCTATACAGCATCATACCCTTGGATTGCCGTAAAACCGGCGTTATCTCGAATGACGAAGGTCAGCCGGTTATTTCAAGCCGACCGATAGTCACGCGCATTAAGACGACCGCTTATTTTCGAAAAGGAATATTTCCATGTTCGACCCTCGTGAAAAAATCGCTCTTTTCATCGACGGTGCCAATCTTTACGCCACGTCGCGCGCGCTCGGCTTCGATATCGACTACCGCAGGCTTTTGTCGAGCTTCCAGAAACGCGGCTACCTGCTGCGTGCATACTACTACACCGCGCTGGTCGAGGATCAGGAATACTCCTCGATCCGGCCGCTGATCGACTGGCTCGATTACAACGGTTTCAAGGTAGTAACAAAGCCGGCCAAGGAATTCACCGACTCGACCGGCCGCCGCAAGATTAAGGGCAATATGGACATCGAATTGACCGTCGATGCGTTGGAACTTGCCGATGTCGTCGACCATTATGTCATCTTTTCCGGCGACGGCGATTTCCGCACACTGGTCGAGGCGCTGCAGCGGCGCGGGCGCAAGGTGTCGATCGTCTCGACCATGGCATCGCAGCCGCCGATGATCTCCGACGACCTGCGCCGCCAGGCCGACCATTTCATCGATCTGATGACGCTGAAGAACGAAGTCGGCCGTGATCCCTCCGAGCGGCCGGTGCGCCGGCCCGAGCCGGCTGAAGTCGACGAGGACGATTTTTGACGGCGGGGATCTTGACCGCCCCCTTGGTCGCCTCCCCCGAGCCCGATCGCGACTGCCCGCTCTGCCCGCGGCTGCACGATTTTATCGCGCAATGGCGGCAGCGCGAGCCGTCCTGGTTCAATGCGCCGGTGCCGACCTTCCTTCCGCCCGAGGGCGAGGATGCGGTGCGGCTGCTGATCGTCGGACTGGCGCCGGGCCTGCGCGGTGCAAACCGCACCGGACGTCCCTTTACCGGCGACTATGCCGGCGACCTCCTCTACAACACGCTGATCGCGCACGGCTTTGCGCGCGGCCAATTCAAGGCGCGGCCCGATGACGGGCTGGAGCTTGTCGGCACGGCGATCACCAATGCGGTGCGCTGCGTGCCGCCGGACAACAAGCCGGTCGGCGCCGAGATTGCCACCTGCCGGACGTTCCTGGTGCCGACGATCGCGCGGTTCAAGAACCTGCGCGCCGTACTGGCGCTGGGCTCGATCGCGCACCAGTCGACGGTGCGGGCGCTCGGCCAACGTGTTGCTGCTTATCCGTTCAAGCACGGCGGGCAGCAGCAAACCAATGGCGTCACGCTGTTCTCCAGCTACCATTGCTCGCGCTACAACACCAACACCGGCGTCCTGACCGAAGAGATGTTTGTCAACGTCTTCAGGGATATAGCGGCGTTTCTCGAGAGCTGGATTCGGGCGGAGGCGCAAACAGCTCGGCCAATTTCTCCTGCCCGCCCTGAAGGACATTCAGATCGACATCGCCGCTGACGCCGTCGACGCGACCGCTGTCGTGGTACTGCCAATAGATCCAGTCGTCATGACCTGGCCACAGCGCCAGTGAACGAACCCAGTGCGGGCGACCGACGATCTGGCCGGCGTAGGCCCGTGCGGCCTCGTCGGTCACATAGAGGATCGCCGTTTTGCCGAAAGCTGCCTCGACAGGGCCGAGGAAAGCCGAGAGTTCGACATTCAATTCTTCGGGCGATGGCCGCCGCGGACAATTGCCGACGAATTCGATATCCACCACCGGCGGCAGCAGCGGTTGATCGCGCGGCACGACGGAGATGAAATTCTTCGCCTGATCGGCGCCAGGCCTGCAGAAGGTGAAGAAATGATAGGCACCGACTGCCAAACCAGCCGCGCGGGCCTCGCGCAGATTGGCGTCGAAGGCATCATCGACGTGGTCGCCGCCCTCGGTTGCCTTGATGACGGCGAAGGCAACATCGTCGGCGGCAACACGCTGCCAGTCGATCTGCCGCTGGTGATGGGAAACGTCGATGCCCCTGACCGGATACTTGCCGCGATCCGGAGAAAACGGACGGAGGTAGAAATAGCCGCCGGCCGCGACGAGGCACGCCAGGATCAGGCTGGCAGCGCCCCAAAGGACGATCCGGTCCTTCAAAAGAGTGGCTCCCAGCCTACCCACGCTCCTTCAGCAGCCGGCCCTTCTCGCGCGACCAGTCGCGCTGCTTTTCGGTTTCGCGCTTGTCGTGCAGTTTCTTGCCGCGGCCAACGGCAAGCAGCAGCTTGGCCCGGCCCTGGTCGTTGAAATAGATTTTTAGCGGCACCAGCGTCATGCCTTCGCGAT
>NZ_RZSW01000276.1:0-7937 GCF_003997375.1 Mesorhizobium sp. M5C.F.Ca.IN.020.29.1.1
ACGCCACATGCACGCTATTCAGAAAAACGCGCGGACTGAGTGGTCGCACCGCCACGAGAGCCGCTGACTTACGCCACCTCCCAAGGCGTACCCGGCCCGGCAGCGAGCTCAGTCTCCTGCCGGGCATGCCGTTCAGGTGTACGGCGTTAAGCACATGAAATAGCAATGTCCGTCTGAGAGATTGGGGGGATGACCATTTAAGAGGTGCCCGAGAGACTTAGGGCATCGGGCGAGCGCGATCACAGGAGCTGCCTCTCAATCAGGCGACCGGTTGCCATTCAGTCTGCCTATCGGTGATCCAGATTTGATGTCATCCCTGCCTGGAAAGGATCTGTTAACCAGCGTTCCTTGAGACTAGAACAAAACGTGATTCGACGAGTCGGTTAACGACTGGCGATTTGTTCTTACTTGTTCCGTCGCGAGCTTGGAGCAAGGAAAGGTGTTGAAAACAGGTGGGATGGATGGGCAAATCAGCCGCGCTAGCTCACCTTGGGTTCAACCTGATGAGGAGGTCAATCTATGAAAGTTCGGGTTAGACAGATAGGGCCAGCGACACACCCCAGCGAGGTTGTGGTTCTGTGGACACAACATCCGGCGCCGAACATTTGGTTGTGAATCAGCGTTCACTTACGGATGATAAATTAGAGATTGGCTATTCTATTAATAGCCGCGATTCGGACCTGCTTGTTGAGCTTCCACGAGAGACAATTAACGGCTCATGGAGAGTATGGGTGCCGCAAGCTCTGGTAGAATAGACATGGAGGGGCGGGATGATACTCACGGGGGTTGTCGTGTGAACTGGAACGAGACGGTCCTTGCGGAACTTCGTCTTCCGAACGAGGAGCACCCCGTTGGCTAGATCGACGTCGGAACGATCAAGCCTGACCACTTCGCCCGATCGCAGCCCCGAGCTCGCCAACAATCCGATCAGCGTCGCCATCGTCCGCCCTCTGAGAGGGGTGCTTGGCGAAATGCGGGCGCATGCGTCGATGAGCGACGCCAACTCAGCGTCGGTGAGAATACGCGGAGGCGTAATCGCTCTAGATCTGGGGAAAGCTCTGCGCTCCAAGGCCTTCGTTCGGACGTCATAGACGGCGAGATACTCGTAAAACCGGCGGAGCACGCCGTGGCGAGTGACGCGGCTGTTGGCGGCGCCGCCGAACGACAAGGCGAAATCCAGCGCCATCGTTCGAGTGGCGGGAGCATCGAGCTGAGCGCGCTCAACGTAGCGGACGAAAGCCCGCAACGTGCCGGCTTGCTTGCTGAAGGCGTAGCCGAGGGAGTGGCGCAACTCGATGTACCGCTCGGCCTTCTCGCCGAGGAATCGGGCGAACGCGGTCATGCGACGCCTCCCGGAAAGGGGAGTGCGACCTCGGCGATCTGCGAGGTCGCGACCTTTACGTACAGCGCCGTTGTATTGATGCTCTGGGCCCGAGAAGATCGGCGACCTCGTTGATCGGCCTTCGCTGCTTGACGAACTGGGTGGCAAGACAGTGGCGCAGGAGATGCGCACCTGCGACCCGCCGAGTTCAACCCCGCCATGTCGCAACCGCTTCCGCAAGATCCTCGAAACAGGCGACGCGCATTTGAATGCTGCCACGGGCGGCGTGAAGGACAGGAACAGATACGGACTATCCACCTTCGGTCGCGCGCGCAGGACGTAGTCGGCGAGCGCGGCGCCGGTCTCCTCGAACAGCGGCGCCACCCGATCCCGCTTGCCCTTGGTGCGCCGGACAGAAACCTCGCCAGCACGCCAGCCGATATCCTGCAGCTGAATGGCGCGTAAAGCCAGCTTGATTAAGTTGCTTGTTCCCAACCCCGCGTCGGAGAAAATGAGTGGCTGACAACAAACGCCAACACTACGTGCCAAAGTCAACTTTGCGCCACTTTGCTTCTGATCCGAACCGACATCCCAAGCCTCGGCAGATCAATCTGGTGAACATCGCAGCCGCCAAAGTTGTGCGCGGGGCATCTCTAAAGGAGCAATGCTACCAGGATTATTTCTACGGGAAGAACACTGCGATCGAGAAGGCGTTGGGGCAAGTCGAGGGGTACTTTTCGAGCTTGGTCCGCAAAATGATCGGCACGCGAGCAATCGACGAGCGAGATGGCTGGCATCTCGTCCAGATGGTCGCACTTCAGAAAGCCAGAACCTTGCGCGCCGAAGAAGAATTGAACGGCATGATGGAAAAGCTGATCAAGCTGTTTATGTACAATCGTGTCGACGAGTATGATCTTCGCAGATCCAGAATTAAGGTCAACGATGCGTCCAATCGCAACGTAGGGCACGCATTAGCGCTAAGCCCGCTGATGCTCGACCTTAAGCGATTTCTGCTCGCCAATGACACCGATGTCCCGTTCGTCATTGCCGACAATCCGGTTGTGACGACGAACTGGTTCGCCAGAATACATCACCCGCAACGCGCCATCGGACTCGCACGTTCTGGGCTCCAGATGCTTCTGCCGATATCACCTCGCTTCGCGTTGATGATGCATGACGGCAATGTCTATACAACCGACTCTCGGATCAATGTCATCTCCATTTCTCGAGCTGACGAGGTCACTGCTTTGAATGAGCTTCAGTGGTTGAATGCCCATAAGAACGTGTATTTTCCGCCCACCCTCGGCGTGGAGTTCTTGGAGGCGATGATGAATGTTTCGCGACCAGAGGGCGGTCTTTCTGATTTCCGGAGAATGGAACGGATTGGGGATGGCGACTCCTATCGTGCTAGCGACAAAGATGAGTTCTCTCCTCCGACAGATGGTGTGAAGTCAGAGCTTGTTGTTACATCGGCGAAAGCCCTCTCTAAAGACGTGCGGCTGCGGGCCGTTAGCATGCGAAACAAGCCGATTTTTCACGACGATGGGTCGCTTGGCTCTCCCCAGCGTGACCCAGCTTGGGAAGACATTGTCGGTGATTTCGCTCGCCGGGTGCTGGGGGGCGAAACGGACCTAACGCGTTTCTGGGATTTTGTGGAAGGGCATCCACTTGCATCATCTATTGGACCATGGCTCAGAAGAGCGAAACGGCAGTCAGATCTGCGGCGACAATGATGATTAGTGGCTTTTGCGATCGAAGGCGGTCAGGCTTGTCGTCGCCAAGCCGACAAGATGGGCCATGATGCATCGGCGGCAATGCCGCGATCCGGTTCGGGCCAAAAGCAGGCTAAGAGCTTCGATGTGGCGCAATCGCCACGAATATGACGGTTCAGAGCGACAGTTCCGTCTGGGTGCGAGGGCAGGTCGCGGGCCCGTCTCGGCTCAGTCGATCTGTGCCTGTGCGACATCAGGTGGTAGCGATTTCCCGACTGTCATCTTGACGGTGATCGTATGACGTGGAAGCACCGTAATGGTACCGGGCGCTTCGTGTCCCTCACCGGCCGTTGAAAGTTCGTCGATCAGCTCACGGACGGCTGTATCCCCGCGGTCACGGCCGTCTTGCTGAGGTAGGCTGAAGGCTGCAAGTCCTAGTGCAAGCACTAGGAGTAGCCCTGTGACGAAGCATCAGATTGAAGTGATCACGTCGGTCGAGCGGCGCCGGCGCTGGTCTCGGGAGGAGAAGGAGCGGCTGGTCGCGGCGACGTTTGAGCCTGGGGCTAGTGTTTCCGAGACCTCGCGATCGGCTGGCATTCATGGTGAGCCAGCTTTTCCGGTGGCGCAAGGAACTCTGCCAGATCTCCGCGCCGTCCGTGCCGCAACTCGTTGCCGTGGAAGTCGTCGAGGCGCTGCCAGCGCCGCAATCGCCAGCGCAGCCACCGCCGATCTCCAGACCGCGCAAGAAGAGCAGCATGGTGACGATCGAGCTTGGCGGCGCCCGCCGCCTGCGGGTCGAGAGTGATATCGATAGCGAGGCGCTCGGCCGGATCCTGGATGTGCTGGAGCGGCGATGATCCCGGTCCCGAACGGTGTGAAGGTCTGGCTCGCCACTGGCTATACGGATATGCGCAAGGGCTTCCCCGGCCTGTCGCTAATGGTGCAGGAGACATTGAAGCGCGATCCGCACACCGGTCACCTGTTCTGTTTCCGCGGGCGGCAGGGTGGCTTGATCAAGGTGATCTGGCATGACGGCCAGGGTGCCTGCCTGTTCACGAAGAAGCTCGAGCGTGGCCGGTTCATCTGGCCATCGGCCGATGGCACGGTGGTGATCACGCCCGCGCAGCTCGGCTATTTGCTTGTTTCATGATCCCGGTCCCGAGCCAAGTGCGGATCTGGTTGGCGGTCGGCCGGACCATTCACACGCACATTGTGAACTGGAAGTCCTGTAACTGACACTCCGCTCCAATATGTCTACGAAGACAGATGCGACTGGCGGAACCCGACCAGCGGATCCCGGGTGCTGGCTTATGCCGAGCCCTCCTACGACACTTTGAGCGGCGAGGCCTTCCTCAAACTGAAGGGCGAGGGATCGGCCTTTCAATCGCTGGATCCAGCCTCGAAGTTCGTTCTGGCTAAAAGGGTCGCGGTTGGTCCTACCCTCGGCACCGGGCTTCAGAATGTGCCGGCCAACCGGCGCTTCTATCCCGCGGCTGGTAGTTCGGTGCGCGGCTACAACTCTCAAGGCATAGGCCCGAAGGACGACACCGGCAAGCCGACGGGCGGCCTGTCCTTCTTCGAAACTTCGTTCGAGATGCGCATCGCCGTTACGGACAGGTTGGCATCGTGACCTTCGTCGATGCCGGCACGGTATCGAATATGTCGGTTCCCAACTTCTCCGACGTCAAGGTCGGCGCCGGTGTCGGCCTGCGCTATGTCACGCCCGTCGGGCCGCTGCGCATCGACGCCGCCATACCACTCCACCGCGACCCCGGCGATCGCAAGTATGGCATCTATGTCCGCTTCGGACAGGGGTTCTGAGCGATGAAGATATTGATGCGCATCTTCGCATTGTCCCTCTACGCTCTGCCCATCGAGGTCGCCCGGCCTATTGAGGCGCTCGTTGTGCTAAGCAGGAACGAGCGTGGACAAGACAACCTCGCCGGCATTATTTTCGCGTCTGGCTTCGAGCGACGAGCGCAAGATCACGGTCAGCGGCATCGGGGCGGCATCTGCTCGGGAGCGTTCAGAGTCGACCATTCGTGGTGCAGGACCGCGAGGGCGCCTGGCTGATGGCGCCTGGCTGATGGCGCTTGGGCGGAGGGGCAATCTCGTGCCCCAGATGCAGTGCATCTTCGGCGCGGCGGCGCCGCATTTTCTTCAATTCGAAGCATGTAGACTGCCGCATGCGAGCTTCTCGCGCATGCTGGTCAACCAGGAGGTGGAACTGTTGGTACGCGCTGGCGAGTATAGGAAAGGGGCCGATCCGCTCATCGATCCAGCAATCGCCAAGATAGATAAATCAGGTGCGAAGGTTCTTGCCAGCCGCCGAATCCAGCTCTTTGCGTGAATAAATTCGCCGCTATCGCAGTCGATCAAACGGCGATCGCCGGATCGTCCACCGCCGATGCCATTGGACAAAGGTCGACCGTGACATTCCCGCGCGGTAACCGTAATCACTCTCCTGTCCATGGCCGAGAGTCTCGATTAAAGAGCGGACCCTGGCGTCGGTGTAATCATTTACGAGAACCCTTCAATACGTTCGCGAACAATCGCGCGCATTTGCTCAGCCATCTTCGCGCCCTGAGAGCCGTCAGACAAAGGCGGCGGCAACTGGAGGTGATCGAGCGCGCGTGAGACGACGGCAACCAAGTCATCAATCGCCATGTCGGCAACCGCTGCCTTCAGACCCGCGGTGCTCGCAAAAGCCTTGAAGTCGGCGCGGCGCAGACGATCATCCTTGCCGTTCAGCTTGAGCGCCATCCGGTCTCTTTCGAGGCGTGGAAACACGCGAGTCGTGACCGCGTCGTAGAGCGGAGCCATGCGGACCGAGCTGAATTGTGTGCTGCCGGGCTCTGCGATTTTCAGCAGTGCCACGTTCTTCAGGTGCATGTCTCCATCGGCGATCAGCCAGGCGAACAAGGATCGCTTGAGGACAAGCAGCAGGTCCTCCTCGGGAGAGGTCGATAGCGGCCTTAGTGCCCGCGCGATGCGCTCCATCGTGCCGTCATATTTTGCTTCGGTGGCCACGCCCAGTACCGAGCAGAAGTCCTCAAGCGCGAGAAGGTGCTTTTCCTCGAGGCTCGTTCTGATGTCGAACCGCTCGACGAGCAGCGCCGGAGGCATCCCGTCAGGCATGGGGACTAGCGCTGTCGCGGGCGTCGTGAAACCGGCCGAGCGGCCCAAAGCGAGCGACTGCCATTCGATAACCGGCAGGGCTTCAAATCCACCTGTACCGGCAGGCTTGAGGATATGGGTGAACGGTTTGCCGGTACTGGGGGAGAGAGTACCGTCGGCATCGAGGAACATCGGCGCTTTGATCTGAACGCCTGATAAACGTGGCGTATCGGTACGCTCGAAAATCTCCGCCAGATTGCGCTCGAAGCTCTGCTCTAAATCGCCGCGGCCCGGCCCTACATACTGGCCAGTGAAGACTGAGTTTCTAGTGAAGCCATTGAGCCGGGTTAGTAGGATATCGGGCGGCAGGGCGGAGAGATCGCTCGCACGCTCGACGATGGTGATGTTCGACATGTAGCGTTTGCCCGAGCGCAGCATCGCTCGCTCGTCGCGGTCGTTCAACACTGACTCAAGCCAGCCTTCAGGCAGCAGCGAGAGGATGAAAGGAGGGAGCTTGCCCGGCGCGGTCTGGCGGATGAGCGCCGGGCCATTCTGATCGTCTGGATTCCAGCGCCACTCGAAACCATCATGTGTGAGCTTGCCCAGCGGAGCGCCGTGCCACGCTACGATCAGATCGAGCGCGGCTTCATTGCGCGCGGGCTCTGCGGTCACTGGACGGCGGAGGAGGAAGCGCTCGGCGTGCTCGCCTTCGCGATACCACTGGTTTTCTCGGGCAAGCGCCCATGTCGCGTCGGCAGCGCCCTGGGCGCTGCCGTATTCTTCTATGAGACGGTTCGCGATTGCCTCGCGCACTGTCTCGTCGATGGATGCCGCATGTTCGCTGCGCAGGCGGAAACCTTCGAGGAAGCGCTGGCGCATCGAGGAGACGTCAATCCGGAATTCTCCCATGCCATCATCGACAATCGCTTGAGCGACTGAGGGGTGGTCGGGAGCTGCGTTCTGAATGATTTCGAGCGAGCGCAAGCGAGTGCGCTGTATTCGCCGTCCGCTCAGGAACAGACGGCCATCGCGGGTCGGGCGGAGAAGGACAGCGCTCGCCGCCGAGAGGTAAGCGTTGGGATATAGGTACTTGGCGATGCGGACGGCGTGCTTGAGTACCGTGGCCTCAATGTTCTCCCCGGCATCGACGTAGATGCCGCGCATTAGCTGGACCAGCTTGCCCGTTTCAGCCCGATAGTGGCTCCGGGTTTTATCAATGTTTTCGCCGACGAGGTGAAGAGCCATCTTATAACTTTCGCGTATTTAAGATACGCTATAGTTAGCACAGACTCCTCCAACTTTCAAGAGATTCCAACTTTCGCGTGTTTTACATACGCGAAAGTTATAATACGTTCTCGGACGCTGCGGTCTCCGGCTCGGCAATCCATCGGAAGAACGCCCTCTTTGCAGGCTCCGATGGCGGCGCCGAACACTGGGCAGTCGTCGCCTCGCTGATCGAAACCTGCAAACTGAACGGCGTCGAGCCCCTCAGCTATCTCACCGATGTCCTCACCAGGATCGTCAATGGCCACCCGAACAGCCAGATCGACGACCTGCTGCCCTGGGCCTACCTCCCGGCTCCCGAACTCAGGGCCGTGGCCTGAGAACAGCGCTTACCAATCACCGCCGCAATGACCGTCTCCACCTGAAGGGCCCATGTGGCGTCCCGCTCGGGTTGCGGAGCCGCCCGTCAGCTCCCAATCGAGGGCTTCTATTCGGAGGCCGCAAGCAGGTTCTTCAGATGCCGCCCATGCAGAGATATTTCATTTCGAGGTAGTCTTCGAGCC
>NZ_RZSW01000277.1:0-7883 GCF_003997375.1 Mesorhizobium sp. M5C.F.Ca.IN.020.29.1.1
AGGTAGAACTCGATCTCGGGCGCCACCACCGGCTTGAGCCCGCGCTTGCCGTAAGCGTCAAGCACACGCTTCAGCACGTTGCGCGGCGTGAACTCGACCGAGCGACCGTCCTGGTGGACGAGGTCGCAGATGACCGCCGCCGTCGGGTCCTCTTCCCACGGCACCACGGTCAGTGTCGACAGGTCCGGCATTAGCTTGAGGTCGCCGTCGTCCTCCGGATAGTGAAAGCCGTTGCCGTCTTCCGGGTAGCCGCCGGAGATCGTCGTCATGAACACCGCCGAAGGCAGCGCCAGCGAGGTGTTGGAGGTAAACTTCTTCGACGGCATCATCTTGCCGCGCGCAACACCCGCCTGGTCGGGCGTGATGCATTCGATATCCTCAATGCCGCGCCACTCCAGCCAGGCGCCGACTTCCTTCCAGTTTTTCACACCACGTTGATTTTTCACGAAGGCAGGCGTGCGGATACGTCCTCCGCGGCTCGACGGACGGACTTCCTTTTTTGCAGGCGGCATCATTCACCAGATTGGGTTGCGGATTTGGGATTATAGCCGGCGGCGGCGAGGGAAGGGAAGGGGAGCGCGGTTGCGTTCGCCTGCGCAGTTGAAAACTGCTCTGGGCGGCTTAGGTTCGACGCAAGTTCAATGACCCCGGTTGAAGACGTCGAATGCAGAACAATCATGAATTGACCACGATCGGCTTCGATGCCGATGACACGCTCTGGCAGAACGAGCAGTTCTTCCGCATGACCGAAAAGCGCTTTGCCGCGCTGCTCGCCGATCATGCCGAGCAGGAGCACATCTCGGCAAGATTGCTGGAGGCCGAGAAGCGCAACCTCGCCGTCTACGGCTTCGGCATCAAGGGGTTTACCCTGTCGATGATCGAAACGGCAATCGAGATTACCGAGGGCCGCGCGCCGGCCTCGGTCATCGCCGAGATTCTTGCCGCGGGCCGCGAGATGCTTGGCCATCCGATCGAGGCGCTGCCTCATGCGCGCGAAACCGTGGAAAAGCTGGCAGATGCGTATCGCCTGGTGTTGATCACCAAGGGCGACCTCTTCGATCAGGAACGCAAGCTGGCGCAATCGGGCCTGGGTGACCTTTTCGATGCCGTCGAGATCGTCAGCGACAAGAGCCCCGCCACTTATATCAATATCTTCAGCCGCCACGGTGATGGCGCCGAAAGAAGCATGATGGTCGGCAATTCGCTCAAGTCGGACGTGGTGCCGGCCATCGAGGCCGGCAGTTGGGGTATCCACGTGCCGCATGAGCTCACCTGGGCGCTGGAAAATGTCGAGCCGCCGATCACCGCGCCTCGTTTCCGGCAGATAGCCGATCTCTCGGAATTGCCCCGGCTGATCGAAAGCATCGGGAAAGCCGGCTGATCGCGTGTCTCGCTGTCGAGCCGGACGTGCGCTGCAGCGCATCGACGCCGGACATCAGCGTGTCGCAGTCCTTGTTGTCCGCTCCGTCATAGGGCCGCGCTGTAGCCGACGCCAAATCGCGGCCGCATACAATCCACGACGTCAAGCCGTTTTCTACTTGCAAATCAGTCGCAATTGCAGAATATGCGAAAAGCGCGCGCCGCAGTCGCACAATGGCGGCCAGCGGCGAGACATTAAGAATCGCGACAGGAGAAATTGATGTTCGAGAGATACGGACGACGGGTTGTCGTTGGCTTGATGGCTGCGGTTTTCGCTGCGGCGGTGGCTTCAAGCCCAGCGAAAGCCCAGGAAAAATTCAAGGTGGTGACGACCTTCACAGTCATCGCCGACATGGCGAAGAACGTGGCGGGCGATGCAGCAATCGTGGAATCGATCACCAAGCCTGGAGCGGAGATCCACAATTACGCGCCGACGCCGGGCGATATTCAGCGGGCGCAAGGTGCACAGCTCATTCTGTGGAACGGGCTCAACCTCGAACTCTGGTTCGAAAAATTCTTCCAGAACCTCAGCGACGTGCCCGGCGCTATTGTCTCCGAGGGCGTCCAGCCGATGAGCATCGCCGAGGGACCCTATACGGGCAAACCGAACCCGCATGCCTGGATGTCGCCGGCAAACGCGCTGATCTACGTCGACAACATCCGCAACGCCTTCGTCGCGCACGATCCGGCGCATGCCGAGACCTACAAGGCCAATGCAGAAGCCTACAAGGCAAAGATAGAGGCGGCCGTCGCGCCGATCCGCGATAAGCTTGCCTCGATCCCGCAGGACAGGCGCTGGCTGGTGTCGAGCGAAGGCGCTTTCTCCTACCTCGCACGCGATTTCGGGCTGAAGGAGCTTTATTTGTGGCCGATCAACGCTGACCAGCAAGGCACCCCCCAGCAGGTTCGCAAGGTGATCGACGCCGTCAGGGAAAACAAGATCGTCGCCGTCTTCAGCGAAAGCACCGTGTCGGACAAGCCGGCCCGGCAGGTCGCGCGTGAGACAGGAGTGCATTACGGCGGCGTGCTCTACGTCGATTCTCTCAGCGAGGCGGACGGCCCGGTGCCGACCTATATCGACCTGCTGCGTGTGACATCGGATACGGTTCAGAAAGGCCTCGCCGCAGGGCTGTCGCAATGAACGAAGCCGTTCCGCCTCTTGCCCCCGCGTCCGAGGATGCGGGAGGCGGTCTCGCCGTCCGCGGCGCGACTGTCACCTACCGCAACGGCCACACGGCGCTGCGGGATGCGAGCTTTGAAATTCCGACAGGCACGATCACGGCGCTTGTCGGTGTCAACGGCTCGGGCAAGTCGACGCTGTTCAAAGCCATCATGGGCTTCGTGCGGGTGGCAAAGGGAGAGATTATTGTTCTCGGACAGCCGGCCGCGGCCGCACTGAGGAAGAACGTCGTCGCCTATGTGCCGCAGGCCGAGGAGGTCGACTGGAACTTTCCAGTACTGGTCGAGGACGTCGTCATGATGGGTCGCTACGGCCATATGGGCATGATGCGCCTTCCGAAGGCGGCTGATCGCGAGGCGGTTACGGCCGCGCTTGCGCGTGTCGGCATGAGCGATTTCCGCAAACGCCAGATCGGCGAGCTTTCGGGCGGGCAGAAAAAGCGCGTCTTTCTCGCTCGGGCGCTGGCGCAGGACGGGCGCGTCATCCTGCTCGACGAGCCCTTCACCGGCGTCGACGTCAGGACCGAGGACGCTATCATCGAACTACTGCGCGCGCTCCGGAACGAAGGCCGAGTGATGCTGGTCTCGACGCATAATCTGGGTAGCGTGCCGGAGTTCTGCGACCGTGCCGTGCTGCTCCGGAATACGGTCCTTGCCTACGGGCCGACAGGCCAGACCTTCACGCAGGCGAACCTGGAAAAGGCTTTCGGCGGCGTCTTGCGTCATTTCGTGCTGGGCGGCGCCGGGCTGCATGAGGACGACGACAGGCGCCGCCTTGCCGTCATCACCGACGACGAACGGCCACTGGTCTTCTACGGAGAGAACGGAGCCATGCAGCACAAGATGCGGGAACCGGACGAATGAGTGTCCTGCTCGAGCCGTTCGGCTACGAATATATGCTCAATGCCATGTGGGTGTCCGCCTTGGTCGGCGGTGTCTGCGCCTTCCTGTCCTGCTATCTGATGCTAAAAGGCTGGTCGCTGACCGGTGACGCGCTCTCGCATTCGATCGTGCCGGGCGTCGCTGGCGCCTATATGCTGGGCCTTCCCTTCTCGATCGGCGCCTTCTTCTCAGGCGGGCTAGCCGCTGCCGCGATGCTCTTCCTCAACCAGCGCACCAAGCTGAAGGAAGACGCCATCATCGGCCTGATCTTCTCCTCCTTCTTCGGCCTCGGCTTGTTCATGGTGTCGCTGTCACCGACCTCCGTGAATATTCAGACGATCGTGCTCGGCAACATCTTGGCCATTACCCCGGAAGACACGCTTCAGCTCGCCATCATAGGCTTCGTCTCGCTCGCCATCCTGCTGGTGAAATGGAAGGATCTGATGGTGGTTTTCTTCGACGAGAGCCATGCCCGCTCGATCGGCCTTAATCCGAGCGCGCTCAAGATCATGTTCTTCATGCTGCTATCGGCCTCCACGGTCGCCGCGCTTCAGACCGTCGGCGCCTTCCTCGTCATCTGCATGGTGGTGACTCCCGGCGCGACCGCCTATCTTCTGACGGACCGCTTTCCGCGCCTGCTCGTCATCGCGGTCGTCATCGGTGCGGCCACGAGTTTCAGCGGCGCCTATGCCAGTTATTTCCTCGACGGCGCCACTGGCGGCATCATAGTCGTGTTGCAGACGTTGATCTTTCTCGCCGCCTTCTTCTTCGCTCCCAAGCATGGAATGCTGGCAGCCCGCCGCCGCTCGGCGCGGGCCTTGGAGGCCAGCCTATGAGCATTCTCGATACGCTGCTTAGCCCCTTCCAGTTCGACTTCATGGTCAATGCCCTGATTGTTTCGGTTCTGGTCGCTATGCCGACGGCGCTGCTCTCCTGCTTTCTCGTTCTCAAGGGCTGGTCGCTGATGGGCGACGCCATCAGCCACGCCGTCTTTCCCGGCGTGGTCATCGCCTACATTGTCGGATTCCCCTATTCGATCGGCGCCTTCGCCGCCGGAATGGTCTGCGCTCTCGCCACCGGCTTCCTCAAGGACAACAGCCGCATCAAACAGGACACGATAATGGGCATCGTCTTCTCCGGCATGTTCGGTCTCGGCCTGGTGCTCTATGTAAAGATCCAGTCCGACGTGCATCTCGACCACATATTGTTCGGCGATGTGCTGGGCATCGGCTTGCGCGACATCGTCGAAACGGGGCTCATTGCTGCGATCACGGCCGGCATCATCGGGATCAAGTGGCGCGACTTCCTGCTGCACGCCTTCGACCCGGCTCAGGCTCGCGCGGTTGGTCTTCGGGTCAATCTGCTCCACTACGGCCTGCTTTGCCTGATCTCGCTCACTATCGTCGGCGCGCTGAAGGCGGTCGGCATAATCATGGCCATCGCCATGCTGATCGCGCCTGGCGCCATCGCCTTCCTGCTGACAAGGAAGTTTAGCGCCATGCTGATCCTGTCGGTCGCGATCGCGGTCGCCGCGTCGTTTCTCGGCGTCTATCTGTCCTTCTTCATCGACAGCGCACCGGCGCCGACCATCGTTCTCATGCTGTCCGCCGCCTTCATCGCGGCCTTCGCCGTCACCACACTTAGAGTGGGCCGAATGGAGATTGGAGAGGAACGCTAGAAACGGGCGGTCATTCTCCGGATTGACGAGAGCGTCGCGTTTTCTGGATCGGCTTTACGTAGATCTCCAGTCTGTGGCTGATGATCGTGAATCCGTGCTGTCGAGCGATTTCCTCTTGGAGCCGCTCGATCTCCGACGACTGGAATTCGACGACGTCTCCCGTCTCGATATTGATGAGATGATCGTGATGCTCACGGGGGACGGTTTCGTATCTGGCGCGCCGATCGCCAAAGGTGTGCCGCTCCAGAATGCCCTTCTCGCGCAGGAGGCTGACGGTGCGATAGACAGTGGCGAGCGCGATCGTCGGCTCGATGGCGACAACACGGCGATGGAGTTCCACCACATCCGGATGGTCGCTGGATTCGGATAGAACGCGCATGATGACGCGGCGCGGACCGGTGATGCGCAGTCCGAGTTTTCTGCAAAGCGCGGCGATGGTCTGTTCTGAGGACATGTCGTGATCCGCCGATATCGACAGCCATGTCGCGAAGTCGGAACATGCCTGCGGATTTGTTCGAAGGTGCTATCCCAGATGCGTCGCAATTGCAAAAGGAGACGTAGCGGGGCTCATTGTCAGGCGATACCGAGCGCTCGCATACTGACATAAATATCCAGATTCGATCGCAAGAAGCGAGGAAAGGCGTGTAAGCCGGATCGGACGTCGGCTAGCTGCGTGCGAGCCCGATCAAATGGTCGATCACTGGCTGCAGCCGTTCGGTCGTGATCGGTTTGACGACAACCGTATCGACGACGCTCGACAGGCCGAGGCTCTCCGGTGTGCCGTTCTTGGTCGAAAGCAGGATCACCGAGGGAAGCGACCTGCCCGAGGTGCGTCGCAGCGCGTCGATACCGGACATCAGCGCGTCGCAGTCCTTGTTGTCCGCTCCGCCATCGAGGACGACAGCTCCGGGAATGAGCGATCGCAAAGTCGTTGCTGCCGTTTCGGGCGATTCCGAGATCGGTTTGAGCCCGGATCGTTCGACGATTTTCGAAACCACCACCCGGTTGACCGGCGACTTTCCGACGACGAGCACACGGGTGAAGTCTGTGAGCATCTCCGGGTCCACGTTGCGGCTCACGAAAGTCAGGTGGTTTACAGTCTTGGTATCGCGATTCACGGGGCGCATGAGCGTAGCGGGCACTCGTCGGGTTTCAATGCAGGGTTGAAACTTAGAGACAATTGCCGTGAGATCTCTCCCTATGTCAAGCTGAAACGACGATATCCAGAATATCGCAAGAAACGTTAAAATTTAAAGCAAGTTCTGTTCTTGCGCAACTGATCGTGCAATCGCAGATCACCTGCGCAGAGACTGCGCAGGTGACGCCGGATCGATCGACAGGCTTTCGTCGGATTTCGGTCAGTCGAGGCTCCGCTGCGTGACGATCACCGGGATCAGCAGATCGCCCCAGTTGCCGTCGCCGCCATGGTGCCGTGCCGAGCGCACGAGCTCCACCGACACACCGGCCTCGACTGCCTTCATCACCGATTGGTTGAGCCTGTGCAGGTCGTTGGCCAGCATGCGGATGGTCGCCTGCTGGTCGACACTCATGGTGGTGGCCTGTTCTTCGGCCCGTTCCTTGACGCGACTGATCGATGCCATTGGTCTTCTCCCTTAGCCCTTTAGGGGCGTTTCCTCTGTCTGTTGCGTTCCTGCTATTCTGCGGCCGGCTTGAACTGGGCGTGCTCGGTCGATTCATGCATGGCCGTGGTCGAGGACCGGCCACCGGTGATTGCCATCGACACGGCGTCGAAATAGCCGGTCCCGACTTCGCGCTGGTGCTTGGTCGCGGTGTAGCCGTGGGCTTCCGCCGCGAACTCCGCTTCCTGCAACTCGGAATAGGCCGCCATCTGCCGTGCCTTGTAGCCGCGGGCGAGTTCGAACATGCCGAAATTGAGCTGGTGAAAACCGGCTAGCGTGATGAACTGGAACTTGTAGCCCATGGCGCCGAGTTCCCGCTGAAACCTGGCGATCGTGGCGTCGTCGAGGTTCTTCTTCCAGTTGAAGGACGGCGAGCAATTATAGGCGAGAAGCTTGCCGGGATGGTGCCTGTGCACGCCCTCGGCGAATTTTTTGGCCTGCGCCAGATCGGGCTTGGAGGTTTCGCACCAGATCAGGTCGGCGTAAGGCGCGTAGGCGATGGCCCGCGCGATGCACGGCTCGATGCCGTTCCTGACGTAGTAGAAGCCTTCCACCGTGCGGCCGGCGCCATAGTCGACGAACGGCTGGTCGCGCTCGTCGATGTCGGAGGTGAGCAGCTTTGCCGCTTCCGCGTCGGTGCGCGCGACGACCAGCGTCGGAGTGCCCATGACGTCGGCAGCAAGTCGCGCGGCGTTGAGGTTGCGGATGTGTGCGGCGGTCGGGATCAGCACCTTGCCGCCGAGATGGCCGCATTTCTTCTCCGACGCCAGCTGGTCCTCGTAGTGGACGCCGGCGGCACCCGCCTCGATGAAGGCCTTCATGATCTCGAAGGCATTGAGCGGTCCGCCGAAGCCGGCTTCCGCATCGGCGACAATAGGCGCGAACCATGTGTCGACCGAAAGCCCCTTGCCTTCGGAGGTCTCGATCTGGTCGGCGCGCTGCAGGGTGCGGTTGATGCGCTTGACCAGTTCGGGCGCCGCATTGGCGGGATAAAGCGACTGGTCCGGATACATGGCGGATGCGGTGTTGGCGTCGGCGGCGACCTGCCATCCAGACAGGTAGATCGCCTTCAGCCCGGCCCGGAC
>NZ_RZSW01000278.1:0-7857 GCF_003997375.1 Mesorhizobium sp. M5C.F.Ca.IN.020.29.1.1
GCTGGGCGCGGCGACAGTGTCCACCGAGGGGGTTGTCGCGCATTTCGAGATCGTCATCCGCCAGTTGGCCGTCGCCTGCTTCTGCACCGGCTCGGCTGATCTGGCGGCGTTGCGTCAGGCGCGCTTGCTTGAGCCGGGCAAACCCTCAAGCACATTGGACCGCCTCCGCGCTCCGGACGCAGTTGACGTGGGCTCAGCCAGAGGCGTACCGGCATTCTGGAGGCCGAATAGGTCTTAGCGGAAACTCTGCTACGGTTCACGAATATGGAGCGTTTGGCAGAGCAGCGCAGCCAGCTAGCTCGGGTAGGAAGACGCCAGTGATATCATTCAAAGGCGCGATCAATGTTCTTCTCCGGATGCTCGGACTGTCGAAGTCCGAACCAGTGGAACCTCTGGGCGGGTGGCGGCCGGTCATCGGATTAGAGTGTTGGAAGAATGCTGGACGGCCGCCCCCTCTTATGTGGAAGGCATGTAACGCGCGGACGCGCGCCACCTTCAAAGCAGAGCTCACCTGTTCGAACGGTCATGGAGTGTCACTGCGTAGACACTCGATTGCTGCGGATGGAAGGGTGTTGCCGAGTGTCGTATGCCTGGCGCCTGGTTGCAGCTTCCACGATTTCGTACGGCTCAACGGCTGGTCGGCAGGCGCTCTGTGACTTTGCTTAGGCTGCGGCGAGAACGTCGTCTTCGCCTGCCAGCGCCGACGCCTCGATACGAACTCCCTCATTATCGAAGGCATAAAGGATCGAGATGCGCTTCCCGTCCCACACGTAGCGAAAGTGCACCGTCTGCCGAGATCGCTCCAAGACGTCTCCCGTCACTATGGCGAGGCAAATGCCGGCCGGCCGCTCGACGGGACGGAAGAGGATGCCCTGGGCGCCCTCCGGCATCTTGGCCCCGATCTCGCGCCGCCGCTTCTCGTCCAGCCCAGCAGGCAACCCTTCAATATCGCGAAGATCCCACAAGGTGCCGTTGACTGGGGTGCATAGCATCCGCATGTCAAGCCCGATTGACGCCTCCTCAGTCGCCTTTAGGAAGGTTTCCCGCTTTGCGACGGATACCGCCAAAGCCGTTTGCCGCTCAAATGCGATCTCAAGGCACGGCCGGTCCTCACCAAAGAACGTAGTGCCATCGGGGTTACCGTATGCGAACGGCGCAAGGTTCCAATTCTGGAGCCGCGGGTCCGCACTGGCGTCGCCCTGCGTCGCCTGTTTCAGCCGGTCGAGGGAGCGAAGTCTGGGGTTGGTGAGGTTCTCAAGAGAGACGATCTCGTCCTGCCGATCACTGTTGATCAACCCCTCATAGACGTTGACTGGAGGAAAGCGGGACGGGATGAGCCGGAACGCGTCTCCGGACCACTTCACCAAAGGAGCGTTCTCAAGCGCCACGCTGGGCATCGAGGTATCTCCTTACGCGAATGATGCCCGACATGCCCTCAAGCATAACGTCGAGAGCGCTAGCGCCGTCAAAGTACCGGTTCTTTGCACGCACCCAAGCCTCACCACGCTCGTTCTGCGTGAAAAGGATGCGCAAAGATTTCCAGATCCCGAGCATGTGGGAGACTCGCTCCCGGGTGTCGGGGGGCGGCGTTCCGCCCTCCTTCTTCCACTTGAAGAAGGTCGATCTCCCCGGGGATCCGAGTAAGGTGATCTGTTCTTCGGTCGAAAGGTGCCACTTCCCTGCGACGGCGAAAAACGCCTCTAGCTCGACCGGAATCGTAGGTTGCCCAGCGCCCTGCCGGGCGGCGGGTGCTTCAACATGCATCAAACTCCTCCTGTCTAAAAATGGACTTGACTGGCAGACCGGTCCCGATATAGACCAGTCCACATCGGGACTCGAATCAAAGAATAGTCCAAACAAGTCTGACGTCAAGAGTCTGGCTGCAAGAGCCCCGGCCATACGGAGAATAGCGATGAACAAAGTAGTGGAAATGGAAGGCCGCACTCGCGGCGTTAACTACCCGGTCAATGGAATCGACGTGGAGTTCTCGGACAACGTCATTACCGGCCGCGAAGCACTCACGCATTCGGGCAACGTGCCCGCGAGCGAGCACCAACTCATCTTGGTCCGCGATCGCCGAACCCATCTGATCGGCACCGACGACGACATTGACCTCAAGAAGGAAAGGGGCGGCATCCTGCGCGCCTTCCTATCGGACCGCACCTATGGCTTCACCGTCGATGAAGTTGGTCAGGTATGGGGCACCGACGATATCGAGGTTGATGAATTCCTGTCGATCTGGCCTCCCCTCGACGGGCACCATTGGGTTCTCGAGCGCGAGGAGGAGCCGGACACGGTGCTTCGCCACGGCGGGTTGCTGTCGTTCGGTGAAAACGGCGTCGAGGATGTCGTCTCCCGCAAAGACGCGCATCCCGACAAGGTGCTCGTAACGGTAGTTACCACGGCGGGCACCTTCCCCGCCGAGGGAGCTAAGCGCTACCCGGCCTCAACTCCGATCACTCAGGTGCTCGCCGATGCGGCGCGCAAACTCCATCTCACCGGCACTGAGGGTTGGGTCGTCACAGTCGCCGGTCACGACGTAAGCCCGACGCAGACCCTCGCCGAGGCTGGTTTGGTCGGGCAGGTCGCGCTTGAATGGGGTGCGCGCGAGGGAGGCGGCGGTGCTTGAAGCGCTTTCCCGTGCGGCGTTCGACCGCGACATAGGGCGCATCGATCCACGATCCGCCCAAATGTACCGCTGGTCGATTCTTGAGTCGAGCTTCCCAATCCTGGACGTTCTTTTTGACCATAACACGGCCGCGCCGCTGAGGCTCCGCCTGAACTGTACCGAATGGGACGAGCTTCCCCCCGCAATCGAGCTTCTCGACAGCAAGGGAAGGCACTTGGATACGGCACCGCCGAATGGTGGTGGCGTATTCAACGGAGGCCCACATCCGAATACCGGGCGGCCGTTTGTCTGCATGCGGGGTGCGCGCGAGTATCACGTGCACTCCAGCCACACGACCGACCTCTGGGACAACTACCGCGGTGTGTCCGGAATGGACCTCGGCGGCATCGTGCTCCAGCTCTGGCGGGCATGGAAGAGGAGCGTCGGATGAGCGCCGTAATATGCACGCGCGAGATGTTGCGTACGACCATCGACATTCTCAGGCGCGGCGGAGAATGCCGCCATGAGCGAGTTGTACTGTGGCTATCGACCGCTGCCGTGCGCACGCCGGCTTCTATCATCGAGGTATACGAACCTGAGCAGATTGCGGACATCGACTACTTCAAACTGCCGCCGGCCTCTATGCAGGCCCTCATGGATCATCTCAGGTCTACTCGGCGACGGATCGTAGCGCAGATCCACACCCATCCAGGTCGCGCCTACCATTCCGATGTCGACGCCAAGTGGGCGATCATCCGGCACGTGGGTGCGCTTTCGCTCGTCCTCCCCCACTTTGCCGCAACGACCACCCCGGAGAACTTCCTGACGGAGGTCATGACGTACGAGTACTCGCCGGCCGGAGGTTGGGACCACTGCTCGAACTCGGGCCTCGATGCTCGTCTGATGGTAACGGCATGAGCACCGCCGCTCAGCAGAACGCACTAATGCTGGCCGCCCACATAGGCGTCAACGAGGTCGAAGCCAGCGAGCGGCTGAAGCGTACTGTACTCGTAACCACCGAACCCGGGTGGAAGTCGGCTTGGGCTTATGAGGTCGGTCAGCTCCTTGGGCGCACGGTCGAGGCCAAGTTCGATCTCGATGACACGGCGCCCGATTTGGAGTTGATCATAGGCTCTAGCGCTCCTCGCACAGGAGCCAGGCGCCTTTACGCGGACCTTGGCGCAATCGATGCAGCCATCTCCCTTTTGCCCACGGAGCGGCATTTCGATAAGCCTCATGGTCTCCATGCCGCGGCTGCTGCCTGTGCGGCTGCTGCGGCTGCGGTGTATGTCGTTATCGACGATACCGCGCTACCCGCAGTACGGCTGCCTATGCGCCTCGATTATGCGCAACTTGGGATTCCAAAGGGGGCGCTGTCTGGGTCGATTGAGCTGCAGGACGCAGTCATGGCCGGCGCTGGCGCTGTAGCGCACGGGTTCCTTCGCGCCGCGCGGCATCTGAACGTCCGTGGCGATTTGGCAATCGTCGACCCCAAAGTGGTTCAGGCCGGCATTTTGAATCGCTGCATGTACCTTCGGGACGAGGACGTAGGGAGGGACAAGGCCGTGGCGCTCGCTGAGCGCGCCCAGTCCGAGTTTCCCAATCTGGCAATTCGGCCGTACGTAACCGATTTCAAGGCACTTGTCCGCGATCTTCGTCATCCCCCGCAAACGGCCTTCGTAACTGTCGACAGTCGGCTCGCGCGTCGGTCAATCCAACTTGAGGTGCCTCACCGCATTATCGACGCCTCTACCACCGATGTGCGTGGTGTGGTGGTCCACTCGAACGTCCTGCCAACAGATCACGCATGCCTGGCCTGCATCTACCGGCATGTCCCAGAGGAGTTTGCGCGCGAACGGTCAATCGCGGAGGGTCTTGGGGTCGATATCGCGGATGTGCGTGTCGGTCTGATTACCGAGGACATCGCGCATCGGATAGTGAGAACGCATCCCTCATTCACCGCGGCGGAGCTAATCGGCATCGCGTTCGACACCTTGTTTCGCCAGATCTGTGCCGAGCAGGCGCTGGCGACACCCGAAGGCCGGCAGGTGCTAGCACCGTTTGCGTTCGTCTCCGCCTGGGCCGGCGTACTGATGGCAGTTGAGATGCTCAGGTCGTTTGCGGGAGCAGCCACCACGAACTATTGGTCGATCGATCCATGGAACCTGCCAATCGCACGGGGACGAACGCTGCGCCCGCGGCACCCCGACTGCCAATTCTGTTCAAGGCCAGAGTACGAACCGGTCATTCGGAAGCTTTGGGGTGAGCTGGGCTGAAGTGCGTTGGTCGTTTGCCATTGTGGCTGCCTGCGCTTCGCACAGCCTAAGGCCAATAGGCGAGCATTGGCGGGAAAAGATAATCGCACCTAGAAGGCCACCGTAATCCTGTGATCCGCGGCTTCTTGAAGGACTTGTTTGTTAACGAGGTCGCTAATCGCACGTTCGACCGATTCTTCTTGGTACTCTCCCTTCAGGCTTTCAACGATCATACGTCGGTCTGGAATAACGGGTCCTATGGCCTCTTCGTATCGGCCTTCCTCCAAAGCTACCGGGTCGTTGACCCTTGTCTTTGCAGCCAGGACGCAAACCTGTTGAAAAACAGCCTTTTCCACGGGGTCATGTATCTTAACGAAATGTGCCGATAGCCTCCGCACGAGTTCCGCAACTGAAATCGCTAGGCCTCCGCCCAGCAGCGCGGCAGATGGGGCGCTCGCAACCAAGACAGCAATGCCTGCAACACCAAACATGCTGTCTAAAATGGCAGGTGAGACGCGAAAAACTGCGTTATGACTAATCCGCACATGCATCAGCAGACGGCCGTTGAAGCGGGCGGGAGGTTCCTGGAGCGCCTTCGACTCGAAATTTTCTGTCAGTGTCTCATGGAAGCCGGCCATCGCTTCTAAAACTCGTGGCCCATGAGGAACCTGAGCCGTTGCGAAAGAGGGATCGGCCCGCACGAGCTTCGCGTGGGCTTCGCCAGGCAACCGGTGTAAATCGGTATCGAACTGCCAATTGTTGGTCGCGACCAACTGCAAGGCATCCGCGTAGGCGATAATTGGACGCCGATCAGTAAATTGGTTTTCCATATCCCGCCCCAGTTGAGATCTAGGATAATGCCATAGGCACCAATCCTCGCAAGGCTCGGGGATTCACCGGACGCAACTCTAATCCCCCAAATCGTCAGCAGATGTAGCCTGTTGAACCGGTCACCGAAGGGTTTTGGCAGCGCTTCCTCAACATGCAGCCACCAAATGAGTGTCAGGCACCAAGCAAGTGCTTGGAGATTAAGACTCGGGCTACCCTTATCTAAACGAATCAAGCACATAATGGTCACGGCAAGCTATGAAGTCGTTTGTCGCGATTTGGGTCGGTGATTGCTTGGGTTCAAAATCCGCCAGAAGTTCTGAAAGCGCTGAGAGAGACGCGATACTTTTTGGGGATTCTTGACGCATGCGCTTTGTGCATGCCCCAACTGGGCACTGAAAAGTCGACGTTTTTCTAGTTCATCGCGGGCAGGGGCGTGACTATGGGCAAATTTGCAACTGCAGTTATCGCAGCGTCTTGGGTCCGAGAACTAGTGGCTCCGGCCGAGGTCTATGACCTTGCCGCGCGCGGCGTTGCAAAGATTTCGCCTTCGAGCGCCCCATCAACGTTTGCAAGCCACGGTAAGGCTATGGTGTGCGATTTGCAGCAAGGCCTCGCGTACGTTTGGGTCGGAGGACACGGTTTTGCTTGAGTTCCGTACCGCACCCGCCCTTGAGGAGTTTGCTGCCGTTGTTTCGGCAGCGCTGTCCACCCACCAGCCGAATAGGAGGCAACGGGATGCGATTGAGGCTGGGCCCCGCGTGCCCCTGTTGGTCGTAGCAGGGCCAGGCACGGGAAAGACGACTACGCTCGTGCTGCGCGCCCTGCGGTTCACTTTCGTGGATGGCATCGCGCCCGAGGACATCTTGATCACGACTTTCACGGAGAAGGCCGGGCGAGAGATACGCTCCCGATTAATTGAATGGGGGACTAGTTTGCGCGCCTACCTGATCGCAAAGGCGCGAGACGCGGGCGACGAGGAGCATGTGCGCCACCTCACCAAGGTAGATGTGAACCGATACATAGCCGGCACGCTGGACAGCATCTGCGAGGATGCGGTGCGGGACATGCGCGAGCCAAACGAGGCCCCGCCTGTCATCCTCGAACCATCGGCCGCTCGAGCAGTCCTTTATCGCAGAGGCGAAGTTTGGTCGGAACTCCAGAAGCTAGGGGACCCCTTTAAGGCTTATCTCGGACGCTACGGGTTCTCCGGCGACCCCACGCGGAACAACGGCGAAGCGACTGAGATCGTCCGGACGATAATCGATCGCCTAGTGCAAGACCGAGTGAACCTGAGCAGCTATGCCGCTCCCCACACCGACAAAGTGTTCAGACAGGCCATTCTCCGAATTAAAGAGCGTTACGAATCACATCTATCGAGGACCAACCAAATGGACTTCGCGCTGCTCGAGCAGCGCTTCCTGGATCGTCTGGTCGCAGGCAGGCTTCCCCGCAGCATGCAGTCACTTCACATGCTTCTGGTCGACGAGTACCAAGATACCAACCCGTTACAAGAGGCGATTTATTTCGAGTTGGTGCTCCGCACAGGTTGCTCGATGACCGTTGTGGGTGATGACGACCAGTCGCTGTATCGCTTCCGAGGCGCCACTATCGAACTGTTCCGCGACTTTCGGGAGCGAGCCAGCGCCGAATTGGGATGCGGGGAACCGCAACTTGTGTGTTTGGAAGAGAACTATCGGTCGTCCGAGCAGATCGTGGAATTCTTCTCCCAGCATATCGGGAACGATCCGGACTTTGAGCCGGCACGGGTCATTCTTCCGTCCCCGCTTCAGCGGCGGGTAGTGTCAACTTCCGGCCATGCCGGTATTGGTGTGATTGGCATGTTTCGGGACGATCCGGCGACGCTGGCAGCGGATCTAGCCGACTTTTTGCACCGGGTCTTCCGACAGGGTGGTCGCATACCGCTCTCCAACGAAGACACGCTCCTTGAGCCCATCCTACCCGCAGATCCGGGTGGCGACCTGGGCGATGCTGTCTTGCTCGCCTCAACTGTGAATGAGCGGGGACGCCCCTTCCGAGGCATATGCGCTAAGATAGCTTCGGCATGGACTGAAATTTGCGCTTTCGTGGTGGTTCACGCCATCGATGTCGCAAGGCATGGAGATTTTGGCGCAGGGTTGCCAAGGGAGGTTGAGCAAAGATCGC
>NZ_RZSW01000279.1:0-7848 GCF_003997375.1 Mesorhizobium sp. M5C.F.Ca.IN.020.29.1.1
CGGGCGGCCATCCTCCCCTCATGGGGGAGGGATCACTCGAACACGATGCTCGGCACGGCGGCTTCAGCCGCGCCGCGTTCTTCGTTGACCCTGCCCCAGACGTTCGAGGCGATGTCTCGGTAGATCTTCGCCTCGGCGCTATCGGGCTTCGAGACCACCACCGGCGTGCCGGCATCCGAGCTTTCGCGGATACCCATTTCGAGCGGCACTTCGCCGAGGAAGGTGACGCCGAGACGCTCGGCCTCGCGGCGCGCGCCGCCATGGCCGAAGATGTCGTAGCGCTTGCCGGTGTCGGGGGCGAGGAAATAGCTCATATTCTCGACGATGCCCAACAGCGGCACGTCGACCTTCCTGAACATGTTGAGGCCTTTTCGGGCATCGATGAGGGCCAGGTCCTGCGGCGTCGAGACGATAACGGCGCCGGCCAGCGGCACCTGCTGGGCCATGGTCAGTTGCGCATCGCCGGTGCCGGGCGGCATGTCGACGACGAGCACATCTAGCGGACCCCATTCGACCTCGCGCAGCATTTGCGTCAATGCCGACATCACCATCGGCCCGCGCCAGATCATCGGCGTCTCCTCATCGACGAGGAAGCCCATCGACATAACCTTCAGGCCGTAATTCTCCATCGGCTTCAGGACCTTGCCGTCGACGGTCTGCGGCCGGCCATGGATCTTGAGCAGCCGCGGCATGGACGGGCCGTAGATGTCGGCGTCGAGCACGCCGACCCTCAGGCCGTTGGCGGCGAGGCCAAGCGCGATGTTGACGGCAGTGGTCGACTTGCCGACGCCGCCCTTGCCGGAAGCGACAGCGATAATCGCCTCGATGCCGGGCACGCCGCGCTTGCCCTGGCTGTGCGAGGCCGGAGCATGCGGGGCCGGATGTGGCGCGGCAGCGGGTGCGGCCGGCGGCGCGGGCCTGGGGGCGGGTCTCTGCGGAACCGGAGCCTCCATGCCGCCACCTTTCCTTTCCGCCGTCAGCGCAACCACGGCGCCGGCGACACCGGGGATCGCCTTGACGACACGCTCGGCGGCGGCACGCATCGGCTCCATCTCCTGGGCCCGGGCAGCCGGCACCGTGATCGAGAAGAAGACCTTGGAATCGGCAATGAAAATCTCGGAAACCATGCCGAGGTCGACGATGTTGCCGGTGAAGTCCGGTCCGTTGACCGTCTTCAGGCGCTCGATGACGATTTCCTTGGTAACGTTTTCCTGGACGGCGGGCATCAGCTTTTCCTCTGCTTTCCGCTTGAGATAATGCAGTTCCCGAACATAACCAAGCGGCGGAACGACACTCACCGAGCATGGCATCAAAACTCGCTTCTGCTCGTAGGGATTTGCGGGAGTCAAAACGTCCTTACGGAAGAGGCACGCCGATAGCGCAAGCTGCGGTCGCCGGAAGACGAAGCAGCCCTATCTTGTTGCAGGGCTTCGGACGTGCTCGCCAGCAAGGAAAGGAGACCAATCATGCTCGCAAACAGCAACGCAACGGCCAATCTCGCGGTGAAGGACCTGGCCAAGGCCAAGGCCTTCTATGAAGACGTTCTGGGGCTGACGGAGGTTCACAACGAGGGTGGCGAACTGATCGTCTACAAATGCGGCGACACCAGCATCAATGTGTATCGCTCGAAGTTCGCCGGAACCAACAAGGCGACGGCGGTGACCTGGATGGTCGGCGACGAGATCGAAAAAATTGTCAACGGGCTAAGGTCGAAAGGCGTTGTTTTCGAACATTACCACATGCCTCACACAACGGTCGAAGGCGACATCCACGTCGGTCACGGCATGAAGGTCGCCTGGTTCAAAGATCCAGACGGTAACATCCTGAACCTTGTGGACAGGTAGATTTCGCTCTGCCGCACCCATGCGACCCAAGCGCGACCCACGTCACGTCGCCAGGCTGACCGCGAAGTAGGTGAGGGCCGAAATCGCAGCCGTGGCCGGCAGAGTGACAATCCAGGCGATGACGATGTTGCCGGCGATACCCCAACGCACGGCCGAGACGCGGCGGGCGGCGCCGACACCCATGATGGCGCCGGTGATCGTATGCGTCGTCGACACCGGAATGCCGAGCCAGGTGGCGGCGAACAGGGTGATCGCACCGCCGGTCTCGGCGCAGAAACCCTGCATCGGGTTCAGCCGGGTGATCTTCGAGCCCATCGTGTGGACGATGCGCCAGCCGCCGAGCAATGTGCCCAACGCCAGCGCCGCCTGACACGTGATGACGACCCATAGCGGCACGTAGAAATTTTCTCCAATCATGCCCTGCGAATAGAGCAGCACGGCGATGATGCCCATGGTTTTCTGTGCGTCGTTGCCGCCATGGCCGAGCGAATAGAGCGAGGCAGAAACGAACTGCATGACGCGGAACGTGCTATCCACGGCAAATGGTGTCTTGCGCACGAATACCCAGGAAACTGTAAGGATCAAAACAAGCGCCAGCAGAAATCCGGTCGCCGGCGAGAGGACGATGGCCGCAATGGTCTTGCCGAGCCCGGTCCAGACGATGGCGCCGCCGCCTGCCCTTGCAACGCCGGCGCCGACCAGTCCGCCGATCAGCGCATGCGAACTGCTGGAGGGGATGCCGACGAGCCAGGTGACGATGTTCCAGACAATGGCGCCGACAAGCGCGGCGAAGATCACCCCCGGGGTGACGATGGTGGCGTCGATGATGCCCGTTCCTAGCGTCTCCGCAACATGAAGACCGAAGAACAGGAAGGCGATGAAATTGAAGAAGGCCGCCCACAGCACCGCATTGTGCGGCCTCAGCACACGCGTGGAGACGATGGTGGCGATGGAGTTGGCGGCATCGTGCAGGCCGTTAAGAAAATCGAAGAACAGCGCAACGGCGATGAGCCCGACCAACACGGGAAAGGCGATGGCGGCTTCCATTGGCTAAACGTTCTCGATGACGATGCCGCTGATCTCGTTGGCGACGTCCTCAAAGCGGTCGACCACCTTTTCCAGCTCGCCATAGATCTCGCTGCCGATCAGGTAGGCCATCGGGTCGCTGCGGCCATGTCTCTTGAACAGGTCTTTCAGGCCCTGCTCGTGCAGATCGTCGGCCCGGCCTTCCGCGCGCATGACCTCTTCGGCGATCGCGTTGAGGCGCACGCTGTGGGCCCCAATTTTGCTGAGCAATGGGATGGCCTCGTCGACCAGCTTGGCTGCAATGACGATGATGCCGCCCATTTCTTGCATCAGCGGGTCGAATTCCTTCTTCTCGAACAGCTTCACCGTCTTGACGGTCTTGTGCATCATGTCGATGGCGTCATCCATCGACTGGATCAGGTCCTTGATGTCACCGCGATCGAATGGAGTGATGAACGAGCGCCGCACAGAAAGCAGGACTTCCGCGGTGATGTGATCGGCCTGGTCTTCAAGATCGATGATCTTCTGGCACCAGCGATCGATGTCCTTGCCCTGGAGAAGCTGCTCGAGTGCCTCGGCGCCATCGACCACCGTACGGGAGTGTTGCTCGAACAGGTCGAAGAAACGATCTTCGCGCGGCAGCAGTTTGCGGAACCAGCCCAGCATGTTCAATCTCCGGTCGCCCCCACGACCTTATTTCACCCACATAGCGCCGCATGCCGCCTCCGGAACAGTAAGCCGGCTGAAAGATGTGGATGCAGCCGATTGCACGTGCGGCTTGCGGTGGCACGCAATTTCCCCGACCTTGCGCGCGACGCACCGGACAGATGGCATGATCGACAAGCTGGAATTCTTCATCGCGCTGGCCAGGGAAGAGCATTTCGGCCGGGCGGCGGAGGTGTGCGGCGTCACGCAGCCGACGCTTTCGGCCGGCATCAAGCAGCTGGAGGGCCAGCTCGGCGTGATGCTGGTATTACGCGGATCGCGCTTTCAGGGGCTGACGCCGGAGGGAGAGCAGGTGCTGGTGTGGGCGCGCCGCATCGTCGGCGATAGCAGGACCATGCGCGAGGAGATGCGGGCGGCGCGTCACGGCCTTTCGGGGCGCATCCGTATCGCCGCCATCCCGACAGCTCTGGCTATGTTGGCGCGGCTGACGACACCTTTTCGGGCAAAACATCCCGGCGTCACCTTCTCGGTGCTGTCGCGCACCTCGATCGAGGTGCTATCGCTGCTCGGCAATTTCGACATCGATGCCGGCGTCACCTATCTCGACAACGAACCGCTGGGGCGGGTGCTCAGCGTGCCGCTCTATGATGAGCGCTATCAGCTGATCACCGCGGTCGGAAACCCCTATTCCGACCGCGACAAAGTGACATGGGCGGAGCTCGGCCAGCTGCCGCTCTGCCTGCTGACGCCCGACATGCAGAACCGCCGCATCATCGACCAGCATTTGGCCGAAGCCGGCACGCAGGTGCGGCCGACGCTCGAATCCAATTCGATGATCGTGCTGTTCTCCCATATCCGTACCGGCAAATGGTCGTCGATCATGCCGCTCAACCTATCGGAAACATTCGGCTTTTCCGAGCCGATCCGGGCCATTCCGATTGTCGAGCCGGATGCCAGCCACACCGTCGGGCTGGTGGCGACGCTGCGCGAGCCGCACACGCCGCTGGTCTCGGCGCTGCTGGACGAGGCGATGGCGTTGGCAGACGATTTCCGCGCCCGCCACTGAGCTAGAGATTGCAGGCTGAACGGCATCGATAGAAGATTTCTATCGAGCAACGGATCAGCTTTATTGATTTGGTGGGTTTCGTCTGATTTTTTAACCACTTAGCGGAAGATTACTACGACCAGGGAGGGCGCTGCATGACAATGCAGCCTGCAAGTACCGAGATCGCGTTGCGCACGGCGGGGATCGTCCAGGAGCTGAAGGGCCTCGAAGGCCCGCTGTTGCCGATCCTCCACGGCATCCAGGAAGAGTTCGGTCATGTGCCGCAGGACGCGCTGCCGGTAATCGCCGAGGCGTTGAACATCTCCAAGGCGGAGGTGCACGGCGTCGTTACCTTTTATCATGACTACCGCCGCCACCCGGCCGGGCGGCATGTGCTGAAGCTTTGCCAGGCGGAAGCCTGTCAATCGATGGGCTCGGACTTGATCGCCTCCAAACTCAAGCAATTGCTGGGCATCGGCTTCCACGAGACGGCCCGCGACGGTTCGGTGACGCTGGAACCAGTCTATTGCCTCGGCCTTTGCGCCTGTGCGCCATCGGCGATGCTGGACGGCGAGGTGATCGGCCGGCTCAATGACGAAAAACTCGACGAGATCGTTGCCGAGGTACGTTCATGATCCCGCGCATCTACATTCCCGGCGATTCCGGCGCACTGGCGCTCGGTGCGGAGAAGGTCGCCAAGGCGGTTCGTGCGGAACTGGCCGATCGCGGTATTGAGGCCAAAATCGTGCGCAATGGTTCGCGCGGCGCTTATTTCCTCGAGCCGATGGTCGAAGTGGCGACAGACAAGGGCCGCGTCGCGTACGGGCCGGTGAAGCCTTCCGACGTCAAAAGCCTGTTCGACAGCGGTTTCCTCACCGGCGGCTACCACAAGCGCTGGCTGGGCGCACCCGACAAGATCCCGTTCCTGGCCAAGCAGACGCGGCTGACTTTCGCGCGTTGCGGCGTCACAGATCCGTTGTCGCTCGACAATTACAAGGCCCATGGCGGGCTGAAGGGCCTGCAAAACGCGGTGGCCATGACGCCGGCCGATGTCGTCAGCCAAGTGACCGAGTCCGGCCTGCGCGGACGTGGCGGCGCCGGCTTCCCGACCGGCATCAAATGGAAGACGGTGCTCGATACCACGGCCGACCGCAAATATATCGTCTGCAATGCCGACGAGGGTGATTCGGGCACATTCGCCGACCGCATGATCATGGAAGGCGACCCGTTCGTGCTGATCGAAGGCATGACCATTGCCGGCATCGCGACGGGCGCTACCAAGGGTTTCATCTATATCCGCTCGGAATATCCGCACGCGGTAGCGGTCATGCAGAAAGCCGTCGAGATCGCCCGCAAGGCCGGCCTGCTCGGCCTCAACGTGCTGGGTTCTCCAAATACCTTCGACATGGAAGTCCGTGTCGGTGCCGGCGCCTATGTCTGCGGCGAGGAGACCTCGCTGCTCGACAGCCTCGAAGGCAAGCGCGGGCAGGTGCGAGCCAAACCGCCGCTGCCGGCGCACAAGGGCCTGTTCGGCAAGCCGACGGTGATCAACAACGTCATCTCGCTGGCTTCGGTGCCTGTCATCATGGATAAGGGCGCAGCCTTCTACAAGGATTTCGGCATGGGCCGTTCGCGCGGCACCATCCCGATCCAGATCGCCGGCAACGTCAAATATCCCGGTCTCTATGAGGCTGCGTTCGGCATGACGCTGGGCGAGATCGTTGATGATATCGGCGGCGGCACCGCGACAGGACGTCCAGTCAAGGCCGTGCAGGTCGGCGGCCCGCTCGGCGCCTATTTCCCGCGCGCGCTGTTCGATACGCCGTTCGACTACGAAGCGTTCGCCGCCAAGGATGGACTGATCGGCCATGCCGGCATCGTCGTGTTCGACGACAGCGCCGACATGCTGAAGCAGGCGCGCTTCGCCATGGAATTCTGCAGCGTCGAAAGCTGCGGCAAGTGCACGCCCTGCCGCATCGGCTCGACGCGCGGCGTCGAGGTGCTGGACCGGCTCGCCCAGAACATCGAACCCGAGAAGCAGATCGCGCTGGTCACCGACCTTTGCAACACGATGAAGTTCGGCTCGCTTTGCGCTCTGGGCGGCTTCACCCCTTATCCGGTGATGAGTGCACTTAACCACTTCCCCGACGACTTTCGGCCGACGCCGGTCGCCGAAGCAGCGGAATAGGAGCGGACAGGTATGAACGCGGCATTCGACATCAAATCGCTGGTCCAGGAAATCGACTACGGCACGCCCGCTTCGAAAGCGGAACAGCAGGTGACGCTGACGGTCGACGGCAAGTCGGTGACCGTGCCGGCGGGGACCTCGATCATGCGCGCTTCGATGGAAGCGGGCGTCGAAATCCCCAAACTCTGCGCGACCGACATGCTGGACTCGTTCGGCTCCTGCCGGGTCTGCCTCGTCGAGATCGATGGACGCGGCGGTACGCCGGCCTCTTGCACGACGCCGGTCGGCGAAGGCATGGTCGTGCACACGCAAACCGACCGCCTCACCGCCATCCGCCGCGGCGTGATGGAACTCTATGTCTCCGACCACCCGACCGGCTGGAACGAGAAGGCCGGCACGGGCGCCAGCGAGTTCGACAAAGTCGCCAACACTGTCGGTCTGACCGAAAACCGCTACGGCATCGAGGGCCGCAACCACGTCAAGCAGGAGAACGGCGTAGCGCCCGGCCATGGTTCGCTGGCTGTTGACTACATCGCCCGCGATGAATCCAATCCTTATTTCACCTATGATCCCGCGCAATGCATCGTCTGCTCGCGTTGCGTGCGGGCCTGCGAGGAGGTGCAGGGCACCTTCGCGTTGACCATTGAGGGCCGCGGCTTCCAATCACGCATGGTCGCCGGCATGCACGAGGATTTCATCGCTTCCGAATGCGTATCCTGCGGCGCCTGCGTGCAGGCCTGCCCGACCGATGCGCTGCGCGAGAAAACCGTCCTTGCCAAGGGCCTGCCGGAGCGCTCGGCCGTCACCACCTGCGCCTATTGCGGCGTCGGCTGCTCGTTCAAGGCCGAGGTCAAGGGCGACGAGGTCATTCGCATGATGCCCTACAAGGAGGGCAAGGCGAACCACGGACATTCCTGCGTGAAGGGCCGTTTCGCTTACGGCTATGCGACCCACAAGGATCGCATCCTGTCACCGATGATCCGGGAAAAGATTACCGACCCCTGGCGGGAGGTGAGTTGGGAAGAGGCGATCGCCCATACGGCCAAGGAATTCCGCCGTATCCAGTACCAGTATAGACG
>NZ_RZSW01000027.1:0-26419 GCF_003997375.1 Mesorhizobium sp. M5C.F.Ca.IN.020.29.1.1
GGCCGCAAACGATTCCGATCACCGCCGTTACTACGCTTTCTCGCCTCTGGCTATTCCGCGCTCCTCGCGCGGACGTAGTTCCAGCGGCAAATGGGCGGCAATTTCGGTGCTGGTGTGGTGGAAATGACAAAATTGGCCCGCCGGAAAGGATGAAACTGGGCACCATTATGTGATTGAAGTCGTCGCTTCGTAAAAACTTTCAGGCGGTTTCAGGAGCTTTGGCCTTTGCGAGGTCCTGCAGGAACTCTTCCATCAGCGGCCTGTCACCGAACCGGCGGTAGGCGCGCTCTGCTTCCAGCGAGAATTCCGGATGCGCCTCGATCAGCTTTGCCATCGTCTGCTGGGCTGCCTCGACCTCTCCGCCCCCGCCCTGCAAAGCGGCCTGAATCAGAAGGCAGTTTGCATCGCGCGGCGCCCGGATCAGGCATTCCTCTATGACGGCGGAAGCCTCATCGCGGCGGTCAGCCGCGTAGAGCGCCTGCCCGTGCACATAGGCATAGTACTCGGGCGCCATAGGATGAAGACGGCGGGCCCGCTCTGCGTTGGCCACGGCATCATCATATTCCCCGAAGCGAACCTGCGCCTTTGCAAGTGCCATCATGCTGTCGGGATCGTTAGGGTTGAGCTCCACAGCGCGCCGTGCGGCCTGCAAGCCGCCTGAATAGTCGCCCTGGACGGCAAGCCCGAAGCTGATGACCTGATAGCCAAGGCCAAGATTGGGGTCGAGACGGACCGCCTGCCGAGCTTCGCTAAGCCCAAGATGGAGCTCCGGGGCGTTTGCCCGGCCGTCACCGCTCTGCGCCACGCTGGCGATATAGGTCAGCGCGAGGCCTGCGCGGGCGGCCGCATAGGACGGGTCCATTTCAACGGCGCGTTGGTAGAGGCCCCGCGCTTCCAGAATGTCCTGCGGGTCATTGGCGCCGTGCCGGTAGCGGTTGCGGGCCTGCAGCACGAGGTCATAGGCCTGCAGATTGTCGGTCGGGCGCTCCGCTGCCGCCGCCGCCTCGCTCCTGCCGATATAGGGCGCGATCTGCGCGACGATTTCGGTGGTCAGCTCGCTCTGGACGGTGAACACGTCGGCGACCTGCCGGTCAAAACTGCGCGACCACAGATGCGCGCCTGTCTTTATATCGATCAGCTGCGCCGACACGCGAAGCTGGTCGCCTTCACGGCGGGCGCTGCCTTCAACCACATAATCAACGCTGAGCTTCGCCCCGAGCTTGCGCACGTCCGTATCCTGCCCGTGCACGGCGTAGGTGGAATCGCGCGCGATTACCTGCAGCTCTGAATTGCGGGCAAGGGCTGTCGTCACATCCTCGGTCAGTCCGTCCGCGAAATACGATTGCTCGCCGCTGCCGCTCATCGCGGCAAAAGGCAGGACCGCCACTGACGGCCTGGGGTCGGCGCGGCTCTGGTCCATCGACAAGGCCGCCGGGATGCGGCTGACCATGGCTGCCAGGGAGAGCGGCTGGATTTGGGTGCCGATGAGGATGAGGGCTATGGCGGCCGCGCCATAAGACCAGCGGGCGGCGGTGCTGCGCAGCACCTGCGGCACCTGCCGCCATGGCGACCACGGAGAGCCCGCACGCCTTACGCGGTAGACGTTGAGAAGTTCGGGAATGTTCTTGGCCCGCCTGCGGCCGATGCGGACGAACCTGTCCGCGCTGTTGCGGTCGGCCGCCATCACCACGGCGCCGCTGACGAATATCTGCCCCGGATCGCACATGGCCTCAAGACGGGCGGCCACATTGACGCCATCGCCGTATACGTCGCCGTCATCTTCGATGACATCGCCAAGATTGATGCCGATGCGCAGCTCGAACGGGCCCTTGTCGAAACCTTCCTGTATGGCCAGCGCCGCATCAACCGCTTCGTTGACGCTGGGAAACATGGCGAGAAAGCCGTCTCCCGTCGTCTTGACGATGCGCCCGCCATGCCTGGCGATGGTCGGGTCAATGAGCTCATCAAAAACAGCGCGCAGCTTCGCGTAGGTGGAAGCCTCGTTTTCAGCCATCAGCAGGCTGTAGCCGACGATATCGGCGGCCATGATTGCCGCGAGCTTGCGTTCCATCAGCATTATTCCTGAGCGGCGGGCCATCCACGGACTATTATTACTGACACTTAGGGCGACGCACGGCCCAAGATTAGACCCATAATCCCGGATAGACTTATACACAGCTCACAAATGCGTGACGATTGTGGCCTATACCGTTCTGACCTTCGTCAGCCATCATCTGCTTCGTCCGGAGCCGTCCGTCGCCGCACTGGCGGAGGGCGACGCCGCATTGAACGGCCTAGGCCTTGCCTGCCTGCCCGACCACGCGCTGCGCCCTTCCTTGCAGAAGGACGGCTTCAGCAGGTGCTGGTGCCCGCCCTTTCCAGGCTATCAACTCTATTATCCAAGCTGTCGCCAGAACTCCCCCGCGTTCGCTCTCCTGATCGAAGCGCTCCGCTGGCGAGGATAGCCCGGCAGGGCCAACAACAAGTTCAGCGCTGCTTCGCCCTTCATCGCAATTTGGTCTGTGCCATTAACTAGGTTGGGATGTACATTCCAATTGGCGCGCCGGACGAGATTCGAACTCCTGACCCCCAGATTCGTGGTCAAAGTGGTCTAGATTACCTTTATAATCAAATAGTTACGCGCGATCTAACTTCGGAGATTTCGGGAATCAGAAGGTCTAGCCCGCATCTTGTCCGCGTTCCTTCGCGGCGACCGTCTCTGCTGATGCTCGCCGACTGAAGGTGTCGGCCTTCCGCCCGCAGAGCACGGTCCACTGCAAATGCGCCCATCGGTCTGCTGATCAATTCGAGTGTCGGTTCGGACATCGGCTGCCGGGCCGCTCGAATCCATTGCACGTTGGTATCGGCAATACCTTGGATGGGTTTGTGTAGCCCTTGGTGCCTGCTTTAGTGGCCTGCGCCCCGTCGACTTGGATCTTTCGGGTGAAGAGCAGTGCGACGGCGGCGCATCTACAACCCTGCAAAGGTCTCCAGGAGAGTCGGATCGCGACCTTGCGGCAGCCGGCGCATAGGCCTCAAGCGGCGCATCCACGACTTTGCACGGCAGATGAACGGGCCGGCCAACATCAGATGGGACGGAGGTTCAACAGATATACCGAAGAAAGCCGGCGAGTCTGTTGTATGTTGGGATGCTCACAATAGCAGCGAAGGAGTCCAACAATGGCTTCCCGTTCGCAACGGCTTCAATTTGCCGGCCATTCCGGTGTGACATTGGCCGCTCGCCTCGACCTCCTCAACGGACACCTGCGTGCGTACGCCTTGTTCGCGCATTGCTTCACATGCTCCAAGGATTTGGCGGCAGCACGCTGTATTGCAGCTGAGCTCGCTCGCGAAGGCGTCGCTGTCCTGCGTTTCGACTTCACCGGCTTGGGGTCGAGCGACGAATTTCACCTCGAATGTCGCCGACCTTCTTTCGGCCGTCGATGCGCTCGGCGCTTGCACGTCGATGACACTGCGCCTTTACGCCGAGCACAAGAAACTGACTCTCGGACGCATCAGCGTCGACGTCTCGCACGCCAAAATCCATGCCAGGGACTGCGAGGAGTGCACCGAGCCGGAACGCGGCAGTGGCGCGAGGATCGACCGTTTCGAGCGCGTCATTTCGGTAGAGAGCGAGGTCTCCGATGAGCTTCGCGCGAAGATTATTGAAATTGCCGCCAAGTGTCCCGTTCACCGAACGCTCGAAACCGTCGCGAAGGTAGCAACTTTCGTGAGACCTGAAGGCAAGTCAATGTTGCGCCAGCTTTGACAAGGGCCGGAGTCAGGTTCCTGCAGCAGCGTATCCGCCAACCCATCCGTGTCGGTGCCGCGAGACTGGACGATCCCACGCGAGATGCAATCGGGCTGTCCGTCTGCTGTCCTGGGCCCATCCAAATCAGGAGCACCGGCTCACCTTATAGTCTCAGCAAAAGCTGCTTCCGGATCGGGATCAAAGACCCGCAACTTGGATCACTGCCTGAGCGAAGGCTTCAGGCGCCTCCTGGGGCAGGTTGTGACCTATGCCGCCTGAGATGGTGCGGTGCTCGTATTTGCCCGAAAACATTTTGGCATACGCGCCTGGTTCCGGATGCGGCGCGCCGTTAGCATCGCCTTCGAGGGTGATCGTCGGCACGGCGATCACCGGCGCCTTGGCGAGCCGCTGCTCCAACTCGTCATACCGCCGCTCTCCGTCGGCCAGTCCGAGCCGCCAGCGGTAGTTGTGGATAGTGATCGCGACATGATCCGGATTGTCGAACGCCGTCGCACTCCGGTCGAATGTGGCGTCGTCGAAACTCCACTGCGGCGAACCGATCTCCCAGATCAGCCTCGCGAAATCGCGCGTGTATTTCTCGTAGCCGGCGCGGCCGCGCTCGGTGGCGAAATAATATTGATACCACCACTGCAACTCGGCTTTCGGCGGCAACGGCATCATACCGAGCTTCTGATTGCCGATGAGATAGCCGCTCACCGAGACCATCGCCTTGCAGCGTTCCGGCCAGAGCGCGGCAACGATGTTCGCGGTTCGCGCTCCCCAGTCGCAGCCGGCAATCGTGGCTTTCTCAATCCCCAACGCATCCATCAGGGCGATAACGTCGGCGCCGAGTGCTGACTGCTGGGCGTTACGCGGAGCGCCCTGCGACAGAAAGCGTGTTGTGCCGAAACCGCGCAGGTAAGGCACTATGACGCGACATCCCCTCTCCGCCAGGAGAGGAGCGACGTCGATGTAGGTGTGGATGTCATATGGCCAGCCGTGCAGCAGGATGACAGGAGGTCCGTCGATTGGTCCCGCTTCGGCGTAGCCTACGTTCAGGACGCCGGCCGCGATGTGCTTCAAGGAGCCGAACGACGTGTTGGTCCCCGGGTTGATGGTCGTCGCCGCTGCGGCATCCGTCGCGCCGGATTGCGCGTTAGCCGACACGGCGATCACCAACGGGGCAGCCGCAATCATGGCCGCACCGCCGAGAAGATGGCGCCGGCGGTGATCGATCCGCTCGAGATAGTAGCTCCTATCCATATCCGAAGCCTTTTTATTGCGGTGTTGCACGATAGCGGCGGCGGGAACGGCCACTAGCCGCTCAGGCCGGAACTTCAACCCGTGTGAATTCAGCGGCGTTGGATTTCACGAACTCGTATACGCTCGTCGGCTTCGTTCCAGTGAGTTTGAACAGGTCATCCGTTATACGATCATACCGGCCCGCGGTGTGCAGTTCGGCCATCACCGCCAGGTGCTTGGCGAGATGCGTTGGCACCCCAAGCTCGCGGAGCTTGTCCATCCATGGCGAGAGCGGCACGTCGCGATAGCGTATCGTACGGCCGAGCGCCGCGGAGAACGCCCGGGCGAAGTGCTCCAGATCCGCGGATTCAAAACCGGTGAGATTGTACACTTGACCGATGTGGTGGGCAGGATCGTCGAGGATCACGGAAACGGCGCGCGCCACATCAACAGCCGAGATCGGCGATGTTCTGCTGCCACCCAGCGGAAGCGCCAGTTCGTCGTGATTTCGCACGCCGGCAGCGGCAAGACGCAGGAAAAAGCTTTCCAGGAAAACCGTTGGCCGCACCGTGATGACGGGCAGCCCGGACCAGGCCAATGCCTGTTCGGCAAGCCAGTGCAGCTTATGCTGCGGGCTGTCCGTGGTCTCGGTTATGCTCATCTGGGCCACCGTCATCTGCGACATATTCACGAACGCCTCAACGCCGTGATGGCGCGCCACGGCGGCGACATTGACCGTGGCTTCGAGATACGCCGCCGAGACTGACATTCCAAAATAGATGCGCGGGCAACCTTCGATCGCCCGGTGCATCGAGGCAAGATCGGTCAGGTCGCCCTCCACAACCTCGGCCCCGAGCCGGCGCAGTCCCTCAGCGCGTTCATCGTCGCGCCGGACCAAGGCGCGTACCCTGTGCCCCTTGGCACGCAGCATCACGGTGAGGTGCCGACCGATAGCACCGATGTCGCCGGCCGCTCCTGTCACGAGGATCGGGCTGCCGTATGAGAACTGTCTGATCATATGGATTCCCTTACGGTTGTGAGTCGCAGCGGCCCAATTGTGGCGCACGTTTAAGAGTGCCTCGTTACGCCGCAGCGGCGATCTGGTAGCGTGCCGGCAAGACATTGAGGGACAGGCTCGGGATGAGCTTCTGCCGCGCCGCCTCGTAAGCGTGCCAGTCCGCCGCCTCGGGAAGCGATGGAATGGTGACGAGTTCGCCTTGGTCGAGGCCGGCCAGCGCCGCGTCCACCAACTCGTCCGCCTTCATGACCATCTTCTCCGGCAGCTGCTCGACCGAGCCGCCCGCCGCATCCCAGAAATTCGTAGCGGTCGCACCCGGCAATACGGCCTGGATACGCACGTTCTTGTCGACAAGCTCCTTGTGGAGTGACAGGCTGAGCGCCAGCACGAAGGCTTTCGTCCCGCCATAGACACCGTTCAGGATTTCCGGCGCAATGGCGACGGCCGAGGAGATGCTGATGATCGTGCCGCCGCCGCGCGCCACGAATGCCGGAACCACGGCATAGGTTAGCCGGGTGAGCGCGGTGACGTTGAGCGCGATCATCTCCTCCATGGCGTCGGTGTCCGACTCCAGCAGCGGCGCGACGGCGCCAACGCCGGCGTTGTTGACCAGCATGGTGATGCCGGAATCGGTGGCGAGCAGCGTCTCAATGCAGTTCAGATCGGCTTTGTTGTTGAGGTCGGCCGCGACGACGTTGACGACGCGGCCGGTCGTGCCGGCAATACGCTTCGCCACCTCGGCCAGCTTCTCTTGGCTGCGCGCCACGAGGATCAGGTCATGACCGCGGCGTGCCAACCGATCGGCATAGATCGCGCCAATCCCTGAGGAGGCGCCCGTCACCACTGCAATGCCCTTGAGGCTCGTAGACATTATTCTGCTCCTGTTCGGTTGCGCGGCAGAGGCGCGCGAGTTCACATGCAGCGGACCGGGATCGATTTCCCCGGTCCGCGCCCTCGGGAGGAGAGCGGGCAGCAGGCCGGCCCGCTCGCTGGGATGATGTCTTCCTCTGGGCACAGAGATCGGCTGTCAGAGCAGCTAAATCTATTGCACGATGGTATCGGCGATACTTTTGTCTTGGTGGAACGGCGAGACACCTATTTACCGCCCAAAACCGACACCAAGGCACAATAGACGTTTACATCTGCCCGACGCATCCTCAGGCGCGCGCAGATACACGCGAAAGGATGGAAATGGAGATCGATCTCGGCCGCGTCTTCGACACGCTTCCGGCCATGGTGTGGACTGCGCAGCCCGACGGGCATTTCGACTTCGCCAATCGACGCTGGTCCGACTACACCGGTCTCAGCCTCGATGAAGCCCATGGCTGGGAGTGGCAGGCGGCAGTAAATCCAGACGACTTGCCCACGGTACTCGAACGCTGGCGATCGATTCTGGCGACTGGCGAGCCCGGCGACTTGGAAGCGCGCGTACGGGGCTTCGATGGGCAGTACCATTGGTTCCGCGTCCAGTGCAGTCCGATGCGCGGCGACGGCGGACAGATCATCAAATGGTGTGGAGTGGGCACGGACGTCGAGGATTTTCGTCGAGCTGAGGAGACCTTGCGGCGGCGCGAGCTCGATTTTCAACTGATCGTCGATAGCATACCGATGCCGGTCGCCGTGACCACACCGTCGGGCGAGGTCGAGGGCCTCAATCAGCTCACCCTCGATTACTTCGGCAAAACATTCGAAGAACTGAAAGGCTGGAAGGCCTCTGACGTTGTCCATCCGGATGACCTGGAGCGGACGATCGCTGCTCAGCTGGATGCGCACCGAAAGGGCAGCGCCTACAATGTCGAGAGCCGCCACCGCCGTGCTGACGGCGTCTATCGCTGGCACAACATCCTTGGCCTGCCTTTGCGTGATCCGCAAGGCAACATCCTCCGTTGGTTTCATTTGCTGGTCGATATCGATGATCGCAAGCGGGCTGAGGAGGCGCTCAGCGCAAGCGAAAGTTATGCCCGATCGATCGTGGACAGTATTCCGGGCATGATCGCGGCCTTTACGCCAAATGGTGAGCTCGAATTCGTTAACCGCCAGATCATCGAGTTCTTTGGCAAGCCACTTGAGGAGTTGAAGCGCTGGGCAACCAGCGATATGACACACCCGGAGGACCTACCGCGTGCTGTCGAGTACTTCACGCGATCGATCGCGTCGGGTGAGCCCTTCACGGACGAAGTCCGCGCTCGACGTTTCGATGGCGTCTACCGCTGGTTTCAGTCTCGCGGATTTCCGCTTCGGGACACGAACGGACGCATCGACCGCTGGTACAACCTGCTCATTGACATTGACGAGCGCAAGCGCGCCGAAGAAGCCCTCGCGGCGCGCGAGCGCAATCTCAACGAGATCATCAACACGATTCCCGTTCTGGCATGGTCTGCCCGTCCGGATGGTTCCACCGAATTCTTCAACCAGCACTATCTTCATTATGTGGGCCTTTCGATCGGCCAAATAAAGGATTGGGTGCCGACAACTGCGCTGTCCGATTACTGGGACCTGACAGCAGCGGTCCATCCAGACGACGTAGACGGACTTACTGCTGCTTGGGAGGCCATTTTAGCATCCGGAAAATCGGGGGAAGCTGAGGCACGCCTTCGCCGTTTCGACGGCATCTATCGATGGTTTCTAGTTCGTGCCAATCCGCTGTGCGACGAATCCGGGAATATCGTCAAATGGTACGGAGTAAGCATCGACATTGACGACCGGAAGCGAGCCGAGCAAGCGCTTCGCCAAAGCGAGCGCAGCCTCAAACTAATTATCGACACCATTCCGGCTCTCGCTTGGTCGGCTCGTCCTGATGGTTCAGCCGAATTCTTCAGCAAGCACTATCTCGACTACGTCGGTCTTTCGGCCGAGCAGGCACAGGATTGGGGCTGGACCGTCGCGGTTTATTCCGACGATCTGAGCGCGCTGGCGGCCACGTGGCAGGCAATCATGGCTTCCGGAAAGCCAGGAGAGGCCGAAGCGCGACTGCGCCGGTTTGACGGCGATTATAGATGGCTCCTGTTCCGCGCCAATCCATTGCGCGATGCATCCGGGAACATCGTCAAATGGTATGGGGTCAATACTGATATCGATGATCGCAAACGCGCGGAGACCAATCTTGCTCGAGAGAAGCATCTGCTGGAGATGATTGCGTCGGGCAGACCGCTTCGCGGTGTTCTCAGCGCACTTTGCGAGATGGTCGAAGAGGCTGGCCCCGGCTGCTATTGTGATGTTCACCCGATCGATTGGAGTGGCCCAAGCATCGAATACAGCGTGGCGCCCTCGCTTCCTCCCAGTTACACCGACCCGATTGCTGGGCTCTCTCTTAACGGCGACGCTTTGCCCTGCGCGATAGCAGTCCGTCAGAAGGCACAGGTAGTCGCTGAGGACATGGACACGGACCCACGCTGGCGCGACTCCTCTGTTCGAACGCACGTTCTGGAGCACGGACTGAGATCGGTCTGGAGCACGCCGATTTATGCAAAAAATGGACGTATCCTTGGCACGCTTTGCCTCTATCAGCGCCAGCCTGCCAGCCCGTCGCCGCAGCATCAAAGTCTCATCGCTCATGCGACGCACCTCGCGAGCATCGCCATCGAACGTTCGCGGACTGAAGCAGCGCTTCGGCGCAGTGAAACGCTGCTGGCCGAAGGTCAACAGCTCAGTTCGACCGGCAGCTTCTCTTGGCGCGTGGACACGGACGAGATCGCGTTTTCGGAAGAACTCTGTCGTATCTTCGAGTTTGACCCGAATGGCGTTGTAACGCTCCAGCAGTTTCGTGCGCGAGTCCACCCGGACGACATGCCCTCGCTGTCGGCGCAATTGGATCGGGTTCGCGCTGGCCACGGCTATCCGGGTTACGAGATCCGGCTGCGGATGCCGGATGACAGGGTGAAGTACCTGCGCACCTTTGGTCGTGTGGTCCGTCACCAGGATGGCCGACTTGAGTGCCTAGCTGCGGTGCAGGACGTGACGGAGCGCCGGCTCGCGGACGAGGCACTGAGCAAGGCCCGTTCGGAACTCGCACATGTCACCAGGATTACGAGCCTCGGAGCGTTGACGGCGTCGATTGCCCATGAAGTCAACCAGCCGCTGTCGGGCATCATAACCAATGCTGGCACCTGCCTTCGTATGCTGGCCGCCGATCCGCCGAACATGGACGGCGCGCGGGAGACCGCGCGACGCACCATCCGCGACGGCAACCGCGCAGCCGACGTGATCACGCGACTGCGCGCACTCTTCAGCAAGAGAACCCCGTCGATCGAGCCCGTCGATCTCAACGAAGCTGCACGAGAGGTGATCGATCTGTTGTCGAGTGATCTTCAAAGAAGCCGGGTGGTTCTACGCACCGCATTTGCCGACGGTCTTCCGCTTGCAGGCGGAGACCGCGTGCAGCTTCAGCAGGTCATCATGAATCTGCTGCGTAATGCTGCCGATGCAATGGGTGGTGTTGACGATCGCCCAAGGCGGTTGCTTGTGAAGACCGAACCGGACGAGGACGATCATGTACGTCTGACCGTGCAGGACGCCGGCGTTGGTCTCACGTCCGTAGCTGCGGAGCGGCTTTTCGAGGCGTTCTACACGACCAAAAACGACGGTATGGGGATCGGCTTGTCCGTTAGCCGCTCCATCATCGAGAGCCACAACGGCCGCTTGTGGGCAGCATCCAATGACGGCCCCGGGGCCACGTTTTCGTTTTCCATCCCCAAGTACTCAGGGGATGAGATACCTGCGCAAGATATTAGCGCTGCGGGGGCGTCCATCACCAGCAGTGTCCAAGTGTAGCGGGGATTTCATGAATATTGCGCATCCACTCGTATCGGTCGTCGATGACGACGAGTCCGTACGCGAGTCGCTACCCGATTTGATCAAGGAGTTCGGCTTCAGCGTGAGAGCGTTCTCCTCGGCGGAAGAGTTTCTGGCGTCTGATATCGTCGACAAGACCAAATGCCTGATCCTCGACGTCTCCATGCCAGGGATGACAGGCCCCGACCTGCAGCGGGAACTTGAACGTCGGGGCCTTCCGATTCCGATCGTCTTCATCACTGCACATCGGGACGACACCGTGCGGCCGCGTTTGCTCGAGCGAGGCGCGGTGGAGTGCCTGTTCAAGCCGTTCAGCGATGCGGCCCTTCAGAAGGCGCTCAGTTCAGCGCTCAGTGAGCCCTAGCGTCACGCCATTTTGTGGCCATCTCGTGGAGATATAAGCAATGATTACGCATTTGGCGACTGCACTGGGCGACGGAGCGAGATCGGCATCCATGTCGCACGAAATACCTCTCGTATTCGTCGTTGACGACGATGTTTCCGTGCGCGAGTCCCTCGAATTGCTGATCCGCTCCGCTGGGTGGCAGCCGGAGACATTTGAGTCGGCGCGTGGATTCCTGGCTTGTCCCCGTCCGCTGGTTCCGAACTGTCTGATCTTGGACGTCAATCTCCCGGATCTCAGCGGGCTCGATCTGCAGGAGTTCGTCTCCGTCGAACGGACCGACATGCCGATCATCTTCGTCACGGGCTACGGCGACGTGCCGATGACCGTCAAGGCGATGAAGGCCGGGGCTGTCGAGTTCCTCACGAAGCCGTTCAGCGACGAGGTGCTGCTGACTGCGATCGAGCAGGCGCTCGAGCGCAGCAGGAACGTGCTTGCACTAGACTCTGAGATTCATGCGCTGCGGGATCGTCACGCATCCCTTAGCCGTCGGGAGCGAGAGGTCATGGCGCTGGTGGTCTCCGGTCTGCTGAACAAGCAGGTCGGCTTCGAGCTCGGTATCAGCGAGATCACAGTGAAGGCACATCGAGGCCAGGTGATGCGTAAGATGAGTGCTCGCTCTCTCCCGGACTTAGTCAACATGGCGGCAAGGCTCGGCATCGCCCACTAAGCTCGGAACGCGGCGAGGTCTAATTCATCCCCTGGCCGGCACTCCAGCGAACAGCAACTCTGGGATTGCGCGGTTCGGCAACGAAGCATTGTTCCCGGCTGACCAATCCAAAAGTATCGACCATGCCACTGGCTTGCGGCACGCGAGCCGCCGAGACTGATGCCAAAGTATTGACGACACCATCGTGCAATAGATTTGCCTCCACATTTGATTGAACCTGCTCATAGCATCCGACTATGGAGATGTTCTCGGTGGTAAGGAATCGCGTCATGAAACACTTGTCTCTCATCGTGCCGATTCTATCAGCGTTTCGTGAGTTCGTCGCGCCCCGCTACCGGCCGGAGCTGCACTACATGCGCGGCCCCGGCCCAGCCTACGCGCGCAGCAAGGTTATGGTCGACGCGCCGAGACCGCGCGGCGACCGGTGATGACGACGCAGGTTCGGCAAAGTGGGGCGCCGGCGGAGTGTCCCGTTTAATGTCTTCAAGAGTCGATTTCTACAGCTCGCAGGCGGCCTTTGCCGATCACTGGAGCGAACTGCTGCCAGTACAGGAGTTCTGATATGAAACCGAAGCGCGCACTCGACTGCAAACCTGATCCGCTCTGCCGCTGCCATGCCAGTGATCCGCTCTGCCGCTGCCGTACCAAATGCGTCGTCGACAGCGACAGCAAGCCCGCGCGCAACAAGGGCTTCGCAGGCATGACGCTGCCGGCCTTGGGCATCGCCTTTGTGGTCGGCGCTTGCGGACTCCTCATGGCGCCAAACGCGGGCGCATGACGCGTTGCGAACCACCGCGCAGCCACACGGATGGACTTATCCCTTCGCCTGTTGCTCGGGCTACGATTGCCGTGAAGTCGCAGAAAACGCCATCAGAGAGCGGCCGGAAGGCTACGTCATCGAGGGTACCGGGGAGGTGATTGCCTACACGGACAGCCGCATCAAGAACAGCCCGGATGGCGTTTTTCATTGGTGTTCGGTGGCCGGAGCAAATGACGGGCACACCGTCTGCCTATTTGCACCGCAGCGAGGTTTCTAGTTCTCACAGTGGTTCGCTCCTAGCCACGTTGCTACTTTTGGATCGCTACGACCATGAAATCTGCACACGCCAGCCCGATCCTCGTCCCGCAAACCATGCGTCTGGCATTCGAAGACGACACTACGGTTGAGGCATTCAGTTTGCTGGCTAGCCTGACCGAGATTGAGACTCTCCTCAATAATACTTGGGAGCCGAATATTCGTTTCGATCTACAGATCAGTCCGGCTGATCCGGTTGTGACATGCAGTCGTCTTGGCCTTCAAAGCGCTATCATGAACCTGCTGTTCAATGCGCGCGACGCAATGCCGAACGGCGGCGTGATCTCATTCGTCGCTGCTCTTATCTATGAAGGGCAGGTCGCGAGGGATGTTGAGCTACGTGTAACAGACAACGGGTTCGGCATGACCAAGGATACGTTGCTCCGTGCCACCGATCCTTTTTTCACCACAAAGACGACCGGATTAGGCGGCCTTGGCCTGCCAATGGTGATGAGCTTTGTTCATGGGGCAGGAGGACGCCTCTACATCGAAAGCGAACCAGGCGTCGGCACGATTGTGACCTTTCGATTGCCCATTTCCGAGTTGGATGCTCAGCACCAGCCGGCTTCGCCGCAGCTGCCGAAACCAATCAGCGCTTCAAGTTGACATTGCTTGTTCGGTATTTGGCCGGGGCATCCGGCCATATGTATCTCCCCGCGATGAATAGCAATATGCTGCTCGGATATGGTCCTTCTTTACCACATTGTGGCTGATAAAGGACCTCGCTGCACGACTTGACAAGGGTGGTTACAAGGGTGGCAATTGGCTCCGGGAAGGACGCCGAACGCTGGCTCTACCCCGATCTAATTACAGCCATTGAGTTGGCGTCGCGGATGACTCCGAACCGACCAGTTGAAAAATCTGAGTAGTCGGCGACCAGTTATTAGTCGTGCGCGATACGGGAATCGAACCCGTACGAGGCTTTCGCCACACCCGATTGGAAACACTCTATCATGAGTGCTTTGGCATCGGATCCGTCTGCCATGTTGCGGCAATCGCGCGGTTCAAACCCTAACCGAAATCTGCCGCAGCGGCAACATGGGTCACACCAACGTATAGGTCCCAAAATTATTGATCCCGAAGGGTGACAAGCAGAGGGATCGAATGTGAGAATCATTCTAAGCATACCGTAAGTCTTTGGCTTTTCGCGCGCTCGGCGCACTCGCGCAAGCCGATGCAAAAGTATTGAGGATACCATCGTCCAATAGATTTGCCTGCTCGCTTGACCAATTCTGTTCATCGCATCCGACTAAGCGGATGTAAGAAGCGCACAGGAAGTCGCGTCAGGAACTCCTTCAGCTCGACGGTTCAGTGGCTTCGCCTTCGCCGCCGCTAGGAGAGTTTCCGGAGATGTTCTTCCTGCCACTCCGATGGAGAGAGGACATGATCGAACAACAGCCTCTGACATCCCGGGATCGCAGCGCGCATGAGAACAGCACTGCGCAATCGGGGACCGATCCGCGCGTATTGCTCGCGTCGATCGTCCACGATTTCAACAATTTCCTCACTCCGATCGTCACGATCATGGAGGAAATGCAAACTCACAAGATGGGCTCCCCAAGGCAACTCAGGCGCATCGACGCGGCACTATTCAGCGCGTTTCGTGCCAAAACACTGGCACGGCAGCTGCTTGATTTTGCGAACCCCCGGAAACTCCAGCCTGCGGCGGTCGATATTAGCCAGCTTCTGGAGTTTATCGAGCCGATCCTGACGAGCGTGTTGCCTGCCGATATCATCCTTCGGTTCGATGTTGCCGAAGATCTTGCTCCTGCTTTCATCGATCGGCAGCTTATGGAACGGGCACTGCTTAATCTGATGCTCAACGCCCGCGATGCAATGCCGGACGGCGGCGAGGTTGTCGTTGCCGCCGCCATTGATCGACAGCCCGGTAGCAGTGCCGAGCCGCGCGAACCGATGATCCGCCTATCGGTTGCCGATACCGGTATCGGCATGAGCCAGCCGACGCTGCGAAGTGCAGGGGTGCCCTACTTTCTCGACCAAAAGTCACGGAACAGGCCTCGGCCTGGCAATGGTGAGCCAACTCATGGAAAGTCAAGGTGGTGGTCTGTCGATCACAAGCACCCCATGCCAAGGAACTGCGATCGACCTGTGGCTGCCGGTGATGCCGTCTTCCATTACCGGATTGCGTTGACGATCGAACGGAAAATCGGGCCATTAAATTCCGGGAACTTATCTCACGGCCGGCAACAACGTTTTGCGTATTCGTGCCGACGCGCGACGCTTGCACAATCTCGCTCGATCATCCGGCCGGGCGCTTGTCCCGTCGGAGTTGAGCGATGTTGCGGGCGCTCGACGAAACCGGGGCGATAGTGGCCGGGCAGATCATGAGCGGTGGGCATGTCGTTCCGGCACGGAGGCCGCGCGTCGTGATCAATGGGGCCGGATTCGGCGGCATCAACGCGGCAGTCGGGCTGAAGAAGGCGGACGTCGACGTGACCGTCATCGACCGCCGCAATTACCCCCTTTTTCAGCCGCTGCTCTACCAAGTCGCCACTGCTGGCCTGTCGCCCGCCCAAATCGCCATGCCGATCCGACACATACTGAGGCGCCAGAAGAATGCGACCGTGCTGATGGACAAGGTCGATGACATCGACAAGGACGCGCGTCTGGTGATCACGGGGAGCCGGCGCGTCCCCTATGACTGCCTCGTCGTCACCACCGGCGCGCGGCATGCCCATTTCGGCCATGATGACGGGGAGGAGTTGGCGCCCGTGCCTGAAGACCATCGGCGACACAACCGAGATCCGTGCCCACATCCTCGCAGCCTTCGAGAAGGCGGAGATTAACGAAGACCCCACCTCGCGCGCCAGGCTGCTGACCTTTGTGATCGTCGGCGGTGGGCCGACCGGCGTCGAGCTCGCCGGGGCGATCGGCGAGTTGGCGCGCAAAGCGATCGTCAGCGACTTCCGCCGTATCGACTCCTCGACCGCGCGTGGTTGTGTTGGCCGAAGCTTGGAACGCTTATGCTACCGGCATTTCCGGAAAGTCTGTCGGCGTCGGCAAAGAAGCAGCTGGAAAGGCTCGGCGTCGAGGTGCGGCTCGGCCAGGCCGTGACGCATGCGACGAGAACGGCGTCGTGCTGGCTGATGGCCGTGCGATCGCGTCGGGCTGCGTGTTGTGGGCAGCCGGCGTGCAGGCTTCCCGCGCCGCCAAGTGGCTGAAGGCCGAAGCCGACCGCGCCAGCCGCGTTATCGTCTGCGAGGATCTAAGTCTGCCCGCCCATCCTGAGGTCTTCGTCATTGGCGACACCGCCTTCGTGGTGGGCGAGGACGGCAAGCCGGTGCCGGGTATTGCGCCGGCTGCCAAGCAGATAGGTAAACATGTCGCCAAGCTGATCAAGGGGCGGCTTGCGGGAAGATCGATCGGTCCGTTCCGCTACACCGACCATGGCAACCTCGCTACGATCGGCCGCAAGGCAGCCGTCGCCGATTTCGGCTGGATCAGGCTGAGCGGGTTCATCGCCTGGCTGCTGTGGAGCTTTGCCCACCTCTGGTTCCTAGTCGGCTTCCGCAACCGCATCGTCGTTTTCCTCGATTGGGCATGGGCCTACGCCACGTTCGACCGCGGCGCACGCCTCATCACCGAACGACGAAGCACTTAAGAGTTCCATCCCGCGGATCGAGCTCTGGCGCCGCAATAGCGCTGCTCCAACTGGCCGTTCTTCGTGCACATCGCCTGGTCGCGTGGTTTCGGCGCCTGGCTAAGCACGGTGCCAACATCTCCTGGCGAGCACAGGGGTTCGCATGTTCGGATCGCGGCGAAGCGGTTTTCCGGCGCGGTCTTCGCCTAAACCTTCGGCTCCATTGTACCTATCACGGTCGGAATGAGCTCTGAGACCGTTGGATGGATCGGCACAGCCCACTGCAGTTCCCGATATGGCGTGCCGGCGTTGATGGCATCGAGTATGCCATGAATGGCCTCGTCACCACCCGGCCCGAGGATCGCAGCACCGAGGATCTTGCCGGTCTCGGCATTGGCGACGACCTTCATGAACCCGAGCGTCTCACCTTTTTCTACAGCGCGGCCAACGCGCGTCATCGGCCGCGTGCCGACGAGAACGGGCAGCCCAGCCCTCCGCGCTTCCGCCTCGCTCATGCCGGTGCGTCCCAGCGGCGGATCGATGAAGAGCGCGTAGCCTGGCACGCGGTCACTGACCTTTCGAGTTTCACCGTCGAGCAGATTGGCGGCGACGATCTCGAAATCGTTGTAAGCCGTATGGGTGAAAGCGCCGCGGCCGTTGCACTCGCCAAGCGCGAAGACACCCTCGACGTTGGTCGCTAGATGGTCGTCGACATTGATGAAGCCGCGAGCGTCCCGCGCGATTCCTGCCTCATCAAGGCCGAGGTCATCGGTATTGGGACGGCGCCCGATAGCGAGCAATACGTGGCTGCCGACCACGTCGCGGGGCTTGCGTTCGCAGTGAAGACCCACGCGGATTTCATCGCCGTGAGGCTCGAAGCGTATGCATTCGGCGTCCAGCCTGATCGTGATACCTTCGCGCTCGAGAATGTCCTTGATCGACGCGGAGATATCCTCGTCCTCGCGCGAGACCAGGCGAGGGCCTTTCTCCACCACGGTCACTTCAGCCCCGAAACGGCGGAACATCTGTGCGAATTCAAGACCGACGTAGCTGCCGCCGACTACAACGAGATGGCGCGGCACCTGGTCGAGTGCGACCATGTCGGTGTTGTCGAGGACGTTGACCTGGTCGATGCCGGGCATTTCCCGTCTCGCCGCCCGGCCGCCGACATTGATGAAAATCCTCGGCGCCGAGAGCGTTTTGCCGGCGGCCTCGACCGTGTGTGGGCCGATTAACCGGGCATGGCCGCGGATGACAGTGCAGTTCTCCATACCGGTCAGCCAAGCCTCAAGGCCTGAACGGGCATCGAGTGTCACCTTGGCCACACGTGCGTGGACCTTTGTCATGTCGACTGCGATCTCGCCGTCGATCGAGATGCCATAGTCGCCCGCGCGCCGGGCGAGACGTGCGGCATAGGCGCTCGCGACCATCGCCTTCGTGGGCATGCAGCCGGTGTTGACGCAAGTTCCGCCGAAGAACTTGCGCTCGATGAGCGCGACCTTCATGCCAGCCGCTGTCAAGCGACCAGCGAGGGAGGGTCCCGCTTGCCCGGCTCCTATGATGATGGCGTCGAAACTGTCGTTCATGACACGCCTCCTAGGACTGCGCAGCGCCATGATCGCATTCGCGATCTCGAACAGTGCCGCGGGCAGGCTGCGGTCGAAACCGCCGGCGAGCCTTGCGCGCCGCGCCGTCCAGCGTGCCAATGAGGGCGCCGACCGGGCCGCCGATCAGTCCGGCGACGTAGCGGGTCGGCATAAAATCGAAATTGGAAGATCCGGTCATAGCGGTCTCCTGACTAGCGCTTGAGGGCGCCGGCAAGCGGCCGGACCTCCGCTTGTACGTCGGTCGCGCCGTAGCGTTCAGTCTTGATTGTGCCCGGATCTATTCCGGCCGCGATCGTTCCCTCGGCCGCTGTCTCGACGAACGGATGTGAACCGCAGATCATAACCTGGCGCACCGGCATCTTCATGGCCCCGACGATGCCAGCGATGAATTCGGTATCAATACGGCCAGCCCGGAATGGATGCGCTCCGGCCTCACGTGTCAGTGCCACCATCAGGCTGAAGCCGTCGCCTGAAGCCGCCAATTTCGAAAGCTCGTCAAAGAACAGTAGATCCTCGCGTAACCGGGCCGAGAACACCAAAACTACTGGTACCTGCGATACAATTGCTGCTCGGTGACGCAGCATCGACATGAACGGTGCCACGCCCGAGCCGCCACCAATGAAAAGCACCGGGCCGCCGTCCTCAGGGCTCCAGTTGAAGTGTCCACCGATAGGGCCGCCTATCTCAATTTCATCTTCCACCTGCGCGACGTTATGCATGAAGGGTGAGACCTCGCCGTCATCAAACCTTTCAATCGCGAGTTCGAGCTCTTCTGCTCTGCCAGGCCCTGGCGCGGAGGCGATCGAGTAGCTGCGTTGGGCGCGATAACCGTCTGGTGCCGTCAGCCGCAGCAAAACGTGCTGACCGGGCCGGAACGAAAAGGGCTCCGGGAGACGAAAGAAGAAGCTTTTCACGCGCGGCGACAGCGTCTCGATGCGCGTAATGATCGCGTTCTGCCAGTTCATGGGCGTGTCAATCGTTCGTGTAGCGCTGTTCCCGCCACGGATCCCCGTAGCGGTGGTAGCCGCGCAGTTCCCAGAATCCTAGCTCGTCCTTCTGTGTGAACTGCAGCCCCTTGATCCACTTGGCCGACTTCCAGAAATAGAGATGCGGCACGAGCAGCCGCGACGGCCCGCCATGGTCGGGCGGGATCGGCTTGCCTTCGTAGCGCAGCGCAACCATAGCCTTGCCGACGACGAGGTCGGCGGTCGGCACGTTGGTGGTGTAGCCGTCATAGGAATGGGCGAGCGTGAAGCCGGTGGGCGGCTCGATGCCGGCGTCGCCGAGGATGTCGTCCACCAGCACGCCCTCCCACGCCGTGTCGAACTTCGACCATGTCGTCACGCAATGGATGTCGCGCGTCATCCTGGTCTGCGGCAGCGCGTTGAATTCGGCCCAGTTCCAGCTCTTCACCGGCCTGATGCCGTCCTTCAGCGTGAACGACCAGTCCTCCGTTTTGATGCGTGGCGTCGGCCCGGCCGTGAGCACGGGGAAATCCGCGACGACATGCTGACCCGGCGGAAGACGCATCGACTGACTCGAATCATTGGACCTTCGAAAAAAACCGCGGGTGATCACAATCCTAACTCCTTCTTAGAGTGGTTTTAGGCTCGCCGCTTCAAGGCCGCGGTGTCGATGGGCAGTCTTCTCAGGCGCTTGCCAGTGGCGGCGAAAATCGCGTTGACAACCGCGGGGGCGATGCACGACGTCCCGGCCTCGCCAATTCCGCCCGGCAACTCCTGGCTCTGGACGATATGCACTTCGACATTCGGCGCCTCGTTCATGCGCAGGATCTGGTAGTCGTCGAAATTTGTCTGTTCGACACGGCCGTTCTTGACAGTGATATTGCCGTATAGCGCTGCGGTGATGCCGAACATGACCCCGCCCTGGATCTGTGCCTCGACGGTGTCGGGATTGACAACGATGCCGCAATCGACCGCGCAAACGACGCGCCGGACGCGAACCGTGCTGTCCTTCGCTACTTCGATCTCGGCAACCTGCGCCATGTAGGTGGCGAACGCGTTCTGTACCGAGACGCCCCTACCAACCCCTGGCGGCAGCTTCTCTCCCCAGCCTGCCTTTTGCGCGGCAAGCTCGAGCACGGCCTTGGCTCGTGGCGTGTTGCCGAGTAATGCGAGCCGGTAGGCGACCGGATCCTGGTTCGTGGCCGCCGCCAGCTCGTCTATAAAGCTCTCGGTTGCGAACACATTGCGCGACGGCCCGACACCGCGCCAGAACGCGGTCGGAATGCCCGGCGGCTCCACCTGCACGTATTCGACGTGCAGGTTCGGAAGGTTATAGACCAGGTCGATGGCGCCTTCGGTCGTGTCGGGATCGAGGCCACTATTGAATGCGGCCGGCAGCGACCTCGCGAGCACCGACGAGCCGGCATAGCGGTTGTGCCAGGCGATCGGCATTCCTTTCGCGTCCAGGCCTGCGGACAGGCGGTGGAGGAACATGGGGCGATACATGTCGTGCTGGATGTCTTCTTCGCGCGTCCACACGACCTTGACGGGACCGTCGACGTGATTGGCAATCTGGACAGCGCGAACGATCCCATCCCACTCGAGCCTGCGGCCGAAACCGCCACCGATCAGATGATTGTGCACGACGACCTTGTCTAACGGCAGGCCGGAAGCTTCCGCCGCGGCCTTGTGGGCCTCCGCGAGGGACTGGGTACCGACCCAGATTTCGCAGCCGTCCTTGCGCACATGGACGGTGCAGTTCATCGGCTCCATCGTCGCATGGGCGAGGAACGGAAGCTGATAGGTCGCCTCAACCTTGGTGATGGCGCTCGCTACCGCCCGGTCGACGTCGCCGATATGCTCCGCAACGGCTCCCGACTTGAGCGTCGCCTGCTCGAGCTCGGCCGCGATCGCGTCGGTCGTGAGCTCGGCATGCGGCCCGTCATCCCATTCGATCACCAGTGCCTCGAGCCCCTTCTTCGCCGCGCCCATATGATCCGCCACAACGGCGATGGCATCGTCGAGCTGCACGATCTGGCGGACGCCGGTGACAGCCTTGGCTGCGACATCGTCCACGCGCTTGACCCGGCCGCCGAACACAGGCGACTGTGCCAGGGTCGCAATCTTCACGCCGAACGGGCGAACGTCGATGCCGAACACTGCGGTTCCGTTCACCTTCGCGGGCGTGTCGAGACGCTTGGCAGGCGCGCCGATGAGTTTGAAGTCCTGCGGTCGCTTGAGCGTCACGCTTTCGGGGACAGGCATGCGGGCGGCGTCGGCGGCAAGTTCGCCATATTTGATGCTTCTCCGTGTCGGCGTGTGAAACACTTCACCGCTTTGCGCGCGGCAGGACGCCGGATCGACATTCCAGCGCCTTGCCGCCGCCCACACGAGCATGGTTCTCGCGATCGCACCGGCTTGGCGCAGCGGCTGCCATGACCCACGAATAGCGTTCGAGTTGCCCGTTCTTTGCACGCCGAGCAGCGGATTGGCGTAGAGCTTTTCATTGGGCGGGGCATGTTCCAGCCGGACCTGTTGGAGGTCTACCTCCAGCTCTTCGGCGATCAACATGGGTATCGAGGTGTAAGTGCCCTGGCCCATTTCGACGTAAGGCATGGTCAGGATGATCTGACCATCGCTTTGGATGCGAACGAAGGCGTTGGGCGCGAAGACATCGTCGGCAGCCGCTCCGGCTTGGCTACTTGCGCAGGGTAGGCTGAGGCTCAACACTAAACCTCCGCCCGCGGCTGCACCAGCCCGGAGAAAGCTGCGCCGCGAGAGAGTGTTCACCGGTCGCGGTTCATCTCGACCGGAAGCTCGGGAGGCCTGTTGATCGATTGTCACTGTTGCCCCCTCTCAGCCCGCCGCAGCCTGCTTAATAGCCTCGCGGATGCGGGCGTAGGTTCCGCAACGGCAAATGTTGCCTGACATTGCGTCATCGATATCGGCATCGGTCGGATAGGCGTTGGTGGCGAGGAGTTCCGCAGCAGACATGATCTGGCCCGACTGGCAGTAGCCGCACTGAACCACTTCCCGATCGAGCCAGGCCTTCTGGATCCTTGCACCCACCGCCGTCTTGCCGATTGCCTCGATCGTCGTAATCTCGGAGGTGCCGACGCTGTCGATGGGCGTGACGCAGGATCGGGTGGCTACCCCGTCGACATGCACCGTGCAGGCACCGCAGAGCGCCATGCCGCAGCCGAATTTCGTGCCGATCATGCGAAGCACGTCGCGCAGCACCCACAACAGAGGCGTGTCGCCGTCGACAACCACTCTATGCGTCTGACCGTTGACTTTAATGGTGAAGGTCATGGCGTCCTCTCCTGCCCGTGGCGATTGGCCGTGTGATCCACGGGGTGCTGCGCATCTCTGAATTGTCGAGGCGAGGCCGAGCTGGTTGCGGGGCCGCACGTTACGGATCTCGTCTGGTCAGGCGCACAAGATCGACTGACTGCGGCACCAAATCTATTGCACGATGGTGTCGGCGACACTTTGGTATTGTTCGAGCGACAAGCACCTCCTGAGTACTCATCGCGGCAGAACGGCCGAAGTCACAGTGAACGTTTCTCTTCAACACCAAAGTATTGGCGACACCATCGCACTATCGATTCAGCCCGGCTCCTCCGGCATGCTGGATTGCATCCGGACGGACTGAATACAGATCGTTCAGACGAGAAATTACTTTTAGTGGCAAACAAAAGTTGCGGCCTTCAGGTCGGCGAAGGCTTCCGCGAACTGCCCGGCTCGTTGGCGCAAAGGAGCATGAGATGATCCCCAGCAGCATCGTTCGTGAGAACAACGCAAATCAGGCGCATCCGTCGATGATGGCCTGGCGGGTGCATGAGTTTGGGGGCCCGGATGTTATGAGGTTCGAGCAAATCCCTCGGCCCAATCCTGGCCCTGGCGAGGTCCTCATTAAAGTTGAAGCTGCTGGGGTCGGTCCATGGGACGGCTGGATCAGGGCCGGAAAGAGCGTTTTGCCGCAACCGCTTCCCCTTACTTTGGGCTCGGATCTGTCTGGTGAAATCGTCGCCGTGGGGTCTGGGGCTTCTGACCTGCGTGCAGGAGAGCAGGCATATGGTGTTACGAATCCCCGGTTTAACGGAGCCTATGCTGAGTACGCTGTGGCTTCCGCAGCAATGGTCTCGAGGAAGCCAAGCTCGCTAACCCACATTGAGGCTGCCTCTGTTCCTGTCATTGCGATGACGGCTTGGCAGGGATTGTTTGATCAAGCCCAACTCAAAGCGGGCCAAACAGTGCTCATTCATGGGGCGGCGGGAAGCGTTGGAGCTTACGCGGTTCAGTTGGCCCGTCGCGCGGGTCTGCGAACTTTCGCGACTGCGGCAATGGAGGATGTACCCTACGTGCACGAGCTCGGCGCCAGCACAGTGATCGACTTCCAGACGCAGCGCTTTGAGAAAGCGGTTCGCGACGCAGACGCGGTCATTGATCTAGTCGGTGGCGAAACACAGGAGCGTTCGTTTCAGGTTCTCCGTCGAGGCGGCAAGCTGATTTCGGCGGTGTCCCATCCTGATCAGAACCTCGCTCGGAGCCATGGTGTCGAAGCAGCCTTCTTTCTGGTCAAGGTCACAAGCCAACATCTGGCGGAGATCGCAGGCCTGATCGACGGTGGAAATCTCAAAACTCACGTCGGTGCGGTCCTACCCCTCGCGGATGCGCACGAGGCCCACCTAATGCTCGAGGGCGTACGGCCTCGGCCGAAGGGAAAAATCGTACTCACCGTTGGGACAAACTAAGCGATCAAACCGGGAGCAGGCCATACAGTCTGTTTGAGATGCTGGATCATTTGACGATGGCCCGCGCCGAGGAACGCGTAAGCGCGTCGACGTGATATGAGCTGGGTGTCTCTATCGCTTGGAGGTAGTAAGCTTGATCAACTTCGACTGGACGGTGCTGATCCCACTTCTCTCCGGCCTGATCGGCGCGTTGGTAGGTGGCGGCATCGGCTACTTTGCCCAAATCCGGACTCTCGAGGCAGATCTCGCTGTGCGACGAAAGTCTTTGGCTCAAGCGCTGGCTGCCGAAATTGAGGCGTTCCAGAGGATCGTCAACAGACGGGACATGCCCGCCCGGTGCCAAGCGGCGGCCGACGCCGCGAGGGCGGGGAACGAAAACGCCGTTCGGGAGTGGCTAAGCGAACAGGACGGGAGAATGGAAATCCTGTCGATCTACCACGCGAATTTGGGCAATATCGGCCTTCTTGGTCCTGTTTGTGTCGAGCTAGTGACTTTTGTCGGTCTAGTCCAGGCCATCTTGACCACGATCAGGGGAGCCCACGAGGGGATTTACGACAAACTGGATGGTGGGCAGGTTGCCGATCTATTTGAAAGTGAACTGGAGTTGTGGCGTTTATCAGAGAAACTGGCCGCGAAGGTAATTGCCGATTTGAGAGCTATCACCTGACCGAGCGGGTGCAAGACCTAAGGCTTCTCGATCGGCCGTAGACCTATGATCCAAGTCCTCAGCCGGCCTTGAACATGCGCTATGAAACTTACCGACCGTGAATGGGCTGTCATCAAGCCGATGCTAAAGACAAGCCGCACGGCGTGCTGCGGGGTGACCGACCGTCGTGTCTTTCTTCAACGGCATCTTCTGGGTCTTCCGACGGCGCTCCATGGACCGTGCTACACCCGCTTTGTTCGCTTGGGTCGATCGGTGTTTGGAATCGCAGCATAGACGCGCTCGCCGCTGGCGCAAGATGCGCCTCTCGCGCCGGCTGCTGCTGTGCCGCCGACCATGCGCGAGATTTCCGAGGGCATTCTACCCCCCGCTCGCGAAGGGTGCGGCGGGCTGATGAACCCGCACAATCGAGCATTACCTGGACAGCCTCCCTGCCGCTCCTACATCTCGAGTGAAGAAAGTCGCCGAAGGAATCAGCGACTTTCTATATCTGTTTGTTTGAGCATCGGATTGTCCGACCGCTTCGCACTTTTTCGGTCTGATGCTCACTCGTTCTCCTGCGTGTGCGCCTCCAGGAACCACAACAGCTTGTCGAGCGAGCGTGAGTAGGCGGTGAAGATGTCCGCGGTGCCGGCGTCGCCCGTCTCGTCGCTATCGTCGATCGCGGAGCGCGCCAGCTTCGCCGCTTGCGCATAGCGTTCGATGAGTGCCGCCAGGTGGTCCTTCGTCTTGGAAATGTCGGTCGGGTATGGCTTCAACGGCGTCGCCTTCGCAATCACTTGCGACGTGCCTTCCGCCATGCCGCCGAGCTGCACCGCGCGCTCCGCGATCGTGTCGACGTGGCCGTCGACCTCCGTGCGGAACTCGTCGAGCATCTCGTGGACAGCGATGAACTGCGGACCTTTGACGTTCCAGTGGGCCTGCTTGGTGAGCAGGACGAGGTCGATCGCGTCGGCGAGCCGGGCGTTCAGAAGTGCGATCGATGCCCTCCTGGCATTGGAGTCCAGATCGTTCCTGGTGGCGATGGCGTCCATCTGCGCTTCCTCATAATTTGTGGCCTGGGCTGGGCGGCAAATCGATCACGCGGTGGCCTCTGCTTACAACGGCAGCGGCTTGCCGGCCTGCTCCGCCACCATGTACTCGGCATACCAATCCGGCCAGTTCTCGTCCCGCTGGCCGCCGTTCCGCTTCTCGTGCTCGCCGTGAGCGGCCGATGCGCGCCGCATCGCGTTCGCCAGATCAGAGGCGGAGGCGAAACTCGTCGTGTTCGAGTCGATGCGGCCCGCGAAGCGGGTGGTTATCTCCTGCAACAGCCAAGTGTTGCCGTCCGGATCCTTGAACGTGGCGTAGGTGTGGTAGCTGCGCCGCTCGGGGTCCGGGCCGGGCATCGGCGGATGCCCGGGGCCTGCGACGTGGAAGATTTCGCTCACATCGACGCCGCGGCTCACGAGCTCGTCGCGCGCCGCCTTGATATCGGAGACGATGAGAAAAAGCCCGCTCGCGGAACCTGGCGCGGCCGGTGTGACTCCCTTGCCGAAGTGAATCGAGGCGGGGGAGCCCGGAGGTGTGAACTGCACGCCTCGGAAGGCATCTCCGACGACGAAGTCGCCGTCGAGCCTCCATCCCAGATTGCTGTAAAAGCGCTTGGCGCGTTCGACGTCCGCGACAGGAATGGCGGTCACCTCGAACTTCAGGTCGACGGGTCGCGCGTTCTCGATTGCAGCTTCGCTGCGCTCTTGAGTCATGGTGGTCATGTTGATCTCCTTGGGCTTAAGAATGCTTAATAGGATCGTTCACTTACTTTGCACCGAAAGCGGCTTTCCTTTTTCGACGATGTATGTGGCAAGCTCCGCCGCGTTGACGTTGCCGACGTTC
>NZ_RZSW01000280.1:0-7827 GCF_003997375.1 Mesorhizobium sp. M5C.F.Ca.IN.020.29.1.1
GTCTATCTCAGGGAAATCATGGCCAGCCGCGATTTCGAGACCACCAAGGCCAAGCTGGCGCTGGCGCTCGGCAAGACCATCAATGGCGAGGCGGTCATCGTCGACATCGCCAAGATGCCGCACGTGCTGGTCGCCGGCACCACCGGTTCGGGCAAGTCGGTCGCCATCAACACTATGATCCTGTCACTGCTCTACCGGCTGACGCCGCAGGACTGCCGGCTAATCATGATCGACCCGAAAATGCTGGAGCTCTCTGTCTATGACGGCATCCCGCATCTTTTGGCGCCTGTTGTCACCGATCCGAAGAAGGCGGTGGTGGCGCTGAAATGGACCGTGCGCGAGATGGAGGACCGCTACCGCAAAATGTCAAAGGTCGGCGTCCGCAACATCGACGGTTTCAACGCGCGGGTGCAGCAGGCGGAGAAGAAAGGCGAGAAAATCTCGCGCACCGTGCAGACCGGCTTCGACCGCCAGACCGGCGAAGCGATCTACGAGACCGAAAACCTCGATCTCGAGCTGATGCCCTACATCGTCGTCATCATCGACGAGATGGCCGATTTGATGATGGTCGCTGGCAAGGACATCGAAGGCGCGGTGCAGCGCCTTGCGCAGATGGCGCGCGCCGCCGGCATCCACGTCATCATGGCGACGCAGCGGCCGTCGGTCGACGTCATCACCGGCACGATCAAGGCCAACTTCCCGACCCGCATCTCCTTCCAGGTGACGTCGAAGATCGACAGCCGCACCATCTTGGGCGAGCAGGGCGCCGAACAGCTGCTTGGAATGGGCGACATGCTCTACATGGCCGGCGGCGGCCGCATCCAGCGCGTACACGGCCCCTTCGTTTCCGATGACGAGGTCGAGAAGATCGTCGCGCATCTGAAGCTGCAGGGCGTGCCGGAATATCTCGATGCGATTACCGAGGATGACGATGAGGACGACGACGAGCCGCCGGGCAAGGGTGGCTCGGGCGGTGGCGGCGGCAATTTCGAGGATTCCGACGATCCCTACGACCAGGCGGTTGCGGTGGTGCTGCGCGACGGCAAGGCCTCGACCAGCTACATCCAGCGCCGGCTCGGCATCGGCTACAACCGCGCGGCCTCGATCATCGAGAAGATGGAGAAGGAAGGTATTGTCGGGCCGGCCAACCATGCCGGAAAACGGGAGATTCTAGTGCCGACGGAGGACGACAAGTTCTGATCCGACCGGCAAGAACCATGGGATTTGCCCGGCTGCAAGGTCAACGGCGGCAACTATGACCCTTCTGGCGCGTTTGCAACGACGAAGCGCTGTTAGGTCGCCAAACTTAAGCCCAACTGGGGGGCCAAACACTGCGACAACAGATAAACCAGACGAGAGTGACCGGCATGAAAAACTCCTCTTTCGCTACGACCAGCGATTTTGCCCCGACCCGCCGCCAGCTGCTTGGCCTCGGCCTGGTCCTGGCAGGTGCTGCGGCCATCAACGTCGTGCCCGGGGTCCAGTTGCTGGCGTCGGCGCAAGCGGCGGTGCCACCCACCGCGCAGAAGATCGCCGACCATTTTTCCTCGGTCAAATCGATGACCGGCGAATTCGTGCAGTTCGGACCCAAGGGCGAGCAGACCGGCGGCAAGTTCTTTCTGGAACGGCCGGGCAAGATTCGGTTCAACTATGACGGGACGTCGAATTTCAGGGTGATTTCCGACGGCAAGTCGGTGGTCATCCTCAACAAGCGGCTGAAAACCTCCGATCTCTACCCACTGTCGAAAACGCCGCTCAAGCTGCTGCTCGACACCAAGATCGACCTCTCCGGCGGCCGCGTCAAAAGCGTCAAGGAAGAGAACGACGTCACCACCATTCAACTCGCCGACAAATCGGTGTTCGGCAGTTCGAAGATCACCATGATGTTCGACCCGAAAACCTACGAATTGCGCCAATGGACGATCACCGATGCGCAAGGCAAGGACACGACGGTGATGATCTTCAACGTCAGGGAAGGCGTGAGCTTCGCCCCCGACACCTTTGCCATCGACTATACGGCGAACCGCGAGCTGAACACCAAGTCGCGCTGAGGCATGGTGATGTTCAGATAATGCCGGCCTGCGAACGGTAGTTTCCTGCGTTTCGTCGTGGGAAGCCTTTCTGGACGTCAGCGCTGCCCCTCATCTTGGCTACCGCCATCTTCTCCCCGTAAACGAGGAGAAGGACGCTGTAATCGACGATTTCGCCATCCACCATGGTTGAAAGAAAGGCGCCGCGGCTGGAGCCAGCGTCTTTCTCCGGGGAGAAATGCCCGGCAGGGCAATGAGGGGCGGCGCGAGGGTCAATGATTGCGCCCGGCTTGTTTTTGCAGCGTATGGCTGGCAGTAGTTTCCGGAACTGCCTTGCCAAAAAAGCACCAGCCCGTCGGAGCTAACCAGGTTCCTGCGGTCCCGTGCCGTCCGGACCCTCCGTATGCCCTTTTCCATCGCCACCTGGAACATCAATTCCGTCCGCTTGCGCATGCCGATCGTCGAACGCCTGCTTGTCGAACAGGCACCGGACGTGCTCTGCCTGCAGGAAACCAAAGTTCCCGACGAACTGTTTCCCGAGAAGGCCTTTCGCAAGCTCGGCTACGAGCATATCGCCTTCCACGGCCAGAAGGGCTATCACGGCGTGGCGACGGTGGCGCGCCGGCCGATCGCGATTGTCGAAAAGCGCCGCTTCTGCGAGATCGAGGACTGCCGGCATCTGTCGGTCACCCTGCGGGCCGGCGGAAAGGCGATCCTGCTGCACAATTTCTACGTCCCGGCCGGCGGCGACGAGCCCGATCCGATCATCAACCGCAAGTTCAAGCACAAGCTCGATTTCGTCGCCGAAATGAACGCCATCCGCGCCGAGCACGACGAAGTGTCCGGTTCGATCCTGGTCGGCGACCTCAACATCGCGCCGCTCGAGCACGATGTCTGGTCGCACAAGCAGCTCCTGAAGGTGGTCAGCCATACGCCGGTCGAGACGGAAAATTTCGAGGCGATGCGGCTCGCCGGCGACTGGGTCGACCTGATGCGGCTCAACGTGCCTTATGAGCAGAAGCTCTACACCTGGTGGAGCTATCGCGCGCAGGATTGGGAAGCGTCGGATCGCGGCCGGCGGCTCGACCATGTCTGGTCGTCGCCAAACCTGGTGCCGAGCTTTGCCGGCTACGAGATCCTGCGGCCGGCGCGCGGCTGGAAACGGCCGTCGGATCATGTGCCGGTCATAGCGCGGTTCGACCTAGATTAGGTGTATCGATATTCAGATCAGGCCGGCCTGCGAATGGTGGTTTCCTGTGCTTCCGGTGCTCACGTACCCAAAAGCACGCTCCGCTCCGGTTCTCGGATCCCACCATTCGCAGGCCGGCCTGATCTGAATCTCGATACACCTCAGCCTTGCCGCCCTGATTCGATGGCTTTCACGGGTCATTGGTTGCGAGAGCGAGTTGAAATCCGGGTTCAGTTCTCGAAACGCGGCGCCAGCTCCTCGATGCGGCGGATCATTGCCAGAAAATCCTCGGAGATGCGCTGGTGCAGATGGACCGCGATATCCGGATATTCCTCCAGGATGCGGTGGAACATCTTGCGGCTGAGCCGCAGCACTTCCGAATCGATCTGGGCGGATGCGCTGGTCAGCCGGTTGGTATCGGCGATCAGCGCCAGTTCGCTCAGCATCGTACCGGGACCGGCCGTGCCTATCGGGACGCGGGCGCCATCCTGCTCGCGATACAGCAGGATGCGCCCGCTGACGACGATATAGGCACAATCGGCCTCGTCGTCCTCGCGGTAAAGCTTGTGGTCGGCCTGCAGCTTGATGGTTTCCGCGCCAAAGGCGAGCAGACGCAACTGTTCCTCCGTGAAGCCCTCGAAGAGCCTCACGGCGGACAGGATGCGGATGTCGTCATCCAACGCCATCTAGCTAGGTCCCCGAACGGCCAGTCCAATCCCTCCCTTACAGCGCCGAGCATCCCTTTGAACGCGCAAAGGACGCGCTAAACGCTTTGAAATCGACGCACCATGCTTTCGAAAAAAGATTCCGATTTTTGGTCCGATGCGTCAGCGAGTTCGATCCAGAACCACCTCCAGTCTCAGGATCGTACCCGAAAGCGGCCCCTGCCCCCGACCGCTGATTGAATGATTAAATGTTTAAGGAACCAGCTTGTAGCCGCCGCTTTCTGTCACAAGAATTTCTGCGTTAGAAGGATCGCGCTCGATCTTCTGGCGCAGCCGATAGACATGGGTTTCCAGCGTGTGCGTGGTGACGCCGGAATTGTAGCCCCAGACTTCCTCGAGCAGCACGTCGCGCGTCACCACCTTCTGGTCGGCGCGGTAGAGATACTTGATGATCGAGGCTTCCTTTTCGGTCAACCGCACCTTGGCGCCGCGCTGGTCGATCAGAAGCTTCTGGCTGGGCTTGAAAGTGTAGGGGCCGACCGAAAAGGTGGCGTCTTCGCTCTGCTCATGCTGGCGAAGCTGGGCACGGATGCGGGCCAGGAGAACCGCGAATCGGAACGGTTTGGTCACATAGTCGTTGGCGCCGGCTTCGAGGCCGAGAATCGTGTCGGAATCGGTGTCGTGTCCCGTCAGCATGATGATGGGCGACTTATAGCCGCCCTTGCGCAGTATCTTCACTGCCTCGCGGCCATCCATATCGGGGAGGCCGACATCCATGATGAGCAGATCGATGAGGCCGCCGCGGGCCGTGGCGACACCTTTGGCGGCGGTTGATTCCTGCAGGACGTCGAATTCCTCATAGAGAGACAATTGCTCGACGAGCGTGCCGCGCAGGTCGTCATCGTCATCGACGATCAGAATGGTGCGTGAAGTCATGGATCAATCCGTTGTTTTGAAAAGAAAATTCAGTTGACCGCTGCCTGTTTATGCGGAAGCTGACCGACACAACAGCCGATCACAATGATTTGTTCCGTGGCACGATCATACAAGAAAAAACGCGCGTGCAATGAGGCGAGCGCATTTTTGCGAAAAGGGCTTCGTGTTCTCACCGTGCGCGCCAGGCCCGGCCACGCCAGCCAGGGGCTTCTGCAGGCTGGCAAGCTGGTGTTTTCATGTGCGCTGGGACGCGGCGGCATATCGGCCGGCAAGCGCGAAGGCGACGGCGCCACGCCGCTTGGTTCGATGCGGATCCTGTCGGGATACTTTCGTAACGATCATTTTTCCGGAGGCCGCAAAACCCGGCTGGCGATGACGCCGATCGGTCCGGATCTCGGCTGGTGCGAAGTGCCTGAGGACCGCAACTACAACCGTCCGGTCAGGATTCCCTATGGCGCCAGCCACGAGCGGATGCTGCGCACCGACCGGCTCTATGATGCCTGCCTGGTGCTCGACTGGAACATTTCGCCGCGTCGCCGCGGGCGCGGCAGCGCCATCTTCTTTCATCTGGCGCGCCCCGGCTTCACGCCGACGCAAGGCTGCGTCGCGGTGACGGCGCGCACGATGACCCGGCTGATGCCGCTGCTGTCGGATCGCACGGTGATGAAGGTGGTGAGGTAGGGAATAGGGGAATAGGGGAATAGGAAAGTGTCAGTAGGATCGCGCAGGCGCGCCGCTTACCTTTTAGCTGCCCTACTGCCCTACTGCCCTACGTCCGCGGCCTCTGCCAGCCGATGTCGAGCAGACCCAACCGGCCGAGTTCCCGGTCCATCACGCGCGCGACATCCTTGCGTTCGGCGCCGATGTCGCGCAATTGGCGGTCCGCAAGATCGTCGACGTTCTGATGCGGGAGATTGACCGCAACTTTCGCATGGCGAAACCAGTCAAGCGTCGCGCGCAGCCAGGCCGACCGGGCGATTGCAGGAGTCATAACTATGTGGGACATGGCACAATCCACTTCATTCGGATGTCAAATCCGGTTTGATGTTATTTCGATGGTCCCATCATGCCGGATTGAAATCAAAACGAGAAACGAGTAGTTTTCTCAGCATCTTCAAGTTTTATTTGAGGATTGGAAAATGATCGACCGGCCTCTCCTCGTCCTACTGTGATGGCTCGCCTGCTGCCGGGAACCCGTGCACTGAGGACGCTGGAGGCGGCGGCCCGGCACCTCAATTTCACCCGCGCCGCAGATGAGCTCGGCCTGACGCCGGCTGCGGTCAGCCACCAGATCAAGGAAATCGAGGATCAGCTCGGCATCGTGCTGTTCACGCGCACCAGCCGCACGATCCGGCTGACGGAGGCGGGCGCGGTGCTGTTCGAGGCGTCGACCGACGCGCTGGATCTGCTTGCCCGGGCCGTCTCACGGGCGCACAAGATGGCGCGCGGAACGGCGCTGCTGAAAGTGACCCTCGACGCGCAGTTCGCGACAAAATGGCTAATGCGGCGCGTCGATGACTTTCGCAAGCAGCGGCCGGGCATCGAGCTCCGCTTCGACATTGCGTCCGAATTGCGCGATTTCGACCTGGACGACGTCGATGTCGGCATCCGATTCGGCGCGGGAAAATATCCGGGCCTTTGCACCCACCGGCTGTTCGACAACATCATCATTCCTGTGTGCAGCCCCAGCCTGCTGGCCTCCGGCCCACCGCTGCGCGAGCCGCGCGATCTCTTCCATCACACGCTTGCCCATATCGAGTGGGCGCGACAAGGCGTGACGTGGCCGAATTGGCGCATGTGGATGGCGGCGGCCGGCGTCGACGATTTCGACGACAGCCGGACGATCGTGTTCGGCACCTCGACCGACGCCGTTCAGGCCGCGCTCGACGGCAATGCCGTCGCGCTCGCCGATTTTGCCATGGTGGCAAACGATCTTTCCGAGGGCCGGCTGATCCGGCCCTTCGAACTTGGCATCAGGGTTCCGCCCGACTTCGCCTATCATCTGGTCTACCCCATCGGATCGGCCAACGACGCCAGGATCGAGGCGTTCAGGGATTGGCTCCTGAACGAAGTTCACAACCCGCAGCCGGACCAACGCTTGGATGAGCTTTAGGCCGCTCTGAGTGATCAGCCGGCGGTCGTCGACCTATTTCGTGGCGGCAGGATCAGCCCGCGACTTCCCCTGCGCCCAACCAGCCGATCACCGCGCCGATGATAAGCAGCACGCCGAGCCAGTGACCGCAGTCTATGATGGTCAGGTCCCAGCCGAACCCTTCGTAGCGATGATTGACGGATAACGTCGTGGCGACGAATCCGAACCAGAGAACGAAGCCGAAGACGAGCCCGGCAACGAGGCTCGGTTCGCCACCGGTCATCGCTCCGATCATCAGGGACATGACGAGCGCCATGACAAGTTCCGCAATGAAGCTGATGACGAAGGGCAGCGGCGATTTACCCATGGTCGCCGGATCAAGCCTGGCGGCCTTGAGCCACGGCTTGCTCAGGCGCATGTACCATGCAGCGCCGAACAACCACGCCACCACCGCGGCGACGATCACCGCCAGCCAGTTCACTGCTGAAAAATCCATGATTCCCTCCCCGGAAGCATGTCGCCCAAAAGTGCCCAGCGGTTTTGGGACAACGCTATGCGTACTCTCAAATCGATGCGTGATGGAACGCCCGTTCGGCGATGCCGTCAAGCAAACCGCCAGACGGTCGTGCGCTTGACCAGGGCGTCTTCCAGCGCCCGGGTTACCGCCACTTCATAGACGGCAAGCGGCTCCAGTCCTGCTTGCGGCATATAGGAACGGCCGGGATCGCCGACGATAATGTCGGCGCCGCGCGCCTTCAGCGTCGCGAACCATGGCATCAGCCGTTCGGCGAAGGATTTGTCGTAGAAGACGTCGCCGGCCAGAACCACATCCCAGCCCGCATCGGCTCCGATGCAGTCCGAGCCGAGGAACTTTATCCCGACATCATTGGCCTCGGCGTTGAGGCGGATCGCGGT
>NZ_RZSW01000281.1:0-7819 GCF_003997375.1 Mesorhizobium sp. M5C.F.Ca.IN.020.29.1.1
GTGCTGGCCCCACTCGCAGAGCGCCAAAAGGATAGGCTCGAGGCTAAGGCCGAGTCGCGTCGCCGAATATTCGACGCGCGAGGGAATTTCGGCAAAGATCTCGCGTCTGACAAGACCGTGTTCCTCCATTTCACGAAGCTGCTGGATCAGCACTTTCTGGGTGATATCGGGAACCAGCGTCTTCAGCACCGAAAGCCTTCGGGGGCCGTCGAAGAGATGGTAGAGAATAACAGCCTTCCATCGGCCCGAGATCACTTTCAGGGCGCGTTCCGCCGGCAGCAGAGGCAGTCTCTTGGTTTGCAGCCTTTTGGCCAGCTTGGCCATGGTCACCTCCTGGTCAGCAGGGGACAAATGAGTGTGTAGTCGCGATCAGGCAGATAGTGGCAAACAGCAGCCGATGCCATAGCGATGGGTGCATGCCATGAGAGCCATTCAACTGAACCGTTTCGGCGGTCCCGACATCTTCGACGTCGTAGAAATGCCGAAGCCGCTGCCGGAGGCCGGCGAGGTGCTGATCCGTGTTCGCGCGGCCGGCGTGAATTTCTTCGAAGTGCTGATGCGCGGGGATCGCTACGCGGTGACGCCGGACTTGCCTGTCATTCTCGGCGTCGAGGCTGCCGGGACCGTGGAGGCGCTTGGTCAAGGGGTGGACATCTCGCTGACCGAAACACGCGTTGCGGCGCCGCTGTTCGCTTCGAAGCGCCCGTTTGGCGGCTATGCCGACTATGTCACGATCGACGCAAAGCTGGCCGTGCCTTTGCCCGACGCGCTCTCGTTCGAAGACGCGACGAGCTTGATGGTGCAGGGGCTGACGGCTTTTCATCTGCTGCGGCAAAGCCCGCCAGCCGGCAAATCGGTGCTGGTCACTGCAGCCGCGGGCGGTGTCGGCTCGCTGCTTGTCCAGCTCGCCAAACGCCAGGGCGCCAGCACCGTGATCGCGGTCGCCGGCAGCAGGGCCAAGCTCGATCTTGCCCTGTCGCTTGGGGCCGATGCCGCGGTCGACTACAGCACGTCGGATTGGCCCGCGCGTGTCCGGAAAGCGGCAGGCGGCGCCGGCGTCGATGTCGTCTACGACATTGTCGGCGGCCCGGTGACGGCGGCGTCGCTGCAAGCTCTCGCGCCTGGCGGAGAGTTGGTCTTTGCCGCGCTCGGCAGATACGCGATCGGCGCTGCGGAACTGGAAGCGATGATCACCCGAAACCAGTCCTTGCGAGGTTTTGCCCTGCTTCCGCTGCTCTCTGCCGATGGCCTCAGGGCCGGCCTGTCGGAGCTTTTCCACCTGGCCGCCAGCGGCCAGCTTGTGACGCAGGGCGGCCGCTATCCGCTCGACCAGGCAGCCGAAGCACATCGCTCGCTGGAGGAGCGTCGCTCGACCGGCAAGGTCGTGCTGATACCTTAGAGCAATTCTAGGAAAAGTGTGAACGGTTTTCCGTCCGGAATTGCGCAAAAACAAAGAGATAGAGCGGTTCGGCGTTTCCGTGAAACGATGAACCGCTCTAGTATCGTGGTCGACGATTAACTGCGCACAGGCCAATCGTGGAACCTGTCCGCTTTGCGCCTGATGTCGGCCGTTGAGGTGATTTTAGCTGTTGCCCGATAGCGGACGTTGCCGGCGACCACCTTGGACATCGTTGTTGCGCCATAACGCGACCTTCAGGGCGCTCCTGCAAAGCTGCCCTTCGCGCATTGGTCGGAGTCACCCAAAGCGGAGTTGCGGAGGGCTACGCCCTCAGTCTTTTCACAGTCTGGACGACGCTGTCCAGAAGCAGCTGGCTTCGGTCAGCCACCGGTTTTCAAGCGACGAAGCTGGTCCCACTTTGAACTCCCTTCACTCAACTGCTTATAGGACATAGCCGCCCGGACCATAGCGCCTGTTTTCCGATGCTGTGTGTCCGGGCAGCAACGTTTGCCGTGTTCGGCGATCTGCTGCAACGGAGTATTTGACAGTTCGATGAATGAACCGTCATAAAGCCGTATGAAGAGGGGGCGCGCTTCAGAACTGCGATGCGGGGGCCGGTAAGTTTTTCGCTGTTGTTGACGGCGCTCGTCGGCATCCAGCCGGCGGCGGCCGATGTCGTGCCGCGCAACCAGCCGGCGGCCGGGTCGGTCATTGCCCGCAAATCGGGCGAGGAAGTGCGCTTCCTAGAATTCGCCTCTTGGCAGGTGGTCGATCTCAGGCAGGACGTCGTCCCCGGCGACTATCTGCGCACCAACGCCACCGGCAGCCTAGCAGTGCTGTTTGCCGACCGCACCCAGATGCGGCTTGGCCGCAATACGACGCTCCTGGTCAAAAAGATCGGCGCGGCGTCCGACACCGAGTTCAAGCTGGAGAGCGGCACCATCTGGGCGCGAGCAGAGCGCGGCGGCGAAGGGCTGACCATCGACACGCCCGCCGCCGCCGCCGCCATCCGCGGCACCGACTGGACGATGACCGTCGACGGCAACGGCCGCACCTCGCTGATCGTGCTGGAAGGCACGGTAGAACTCGCCAACGAATTCGGCTCGGTCAGCGTCGCCGAAGGCGAAGCCGCGGCGGCCACCATCGGCTCGGCGCCGACGAAGGTCGTCATCGTCGATTCGGACGACCGCGAGCAGATGCTGTTCTACTACTCCTTGCGCGACGCTTTCACCGTCCTGCCAGCATCGGCATTATCGAGCCTGGACATGCGCAAGGCGCGCGCCGGGATAAAGGCGATGGAGCCGTCGTCCCGATCCGCCGAGGACTGGGTGACATTGGCCGAGGTTAATCTTGACTTTGAAGGGCGGGAAGCGGCGCGCGACGCGGCCAGGCAGGCGCGACAATTCCCGCTGACGCGCGCGCAGGAAGCCCGGCTCGATCTGATCGACGCGTTGATCGCCGGCGCCGAACAGCGCTATGCCGAGGCGGCGCATCTGTTCGAACGCGCGGCGCCGCATCTCGATCCCAGCCGGCGTGTCATGGCGCGCTATGGCGGCTACTATGCGCGCTCGCTGGCTGACCCCAGCCATATCGAAGCTCCGCCGGTTAATGCGGATGCCGGCGTCGCCGCGGCCATCGCCGAGGCTCTGACGGCCGGATTTCTGGTCGACCTCAAAGCTGCAATTGCCGTTCTCGAAAGAGCCGAACGGCGCTATCCCGGTGATCCGACGCTGCCCGCCCTCAGGGCACAAATTGCGTTCCTGCTCGACGACCGCGCACAGGTAGAAGCGGCAATCGATCGCGCTTTGTCGCTCGACCCGGATAATATGATCGCGCTCCAAGCACGCGCCGGTTATCGGGCCGGAATCAAGAGCGATCTTGAAGGCGCGCTTGCCGACCTCGAGCGCGCGGTGGAGCTGGCGCCCGGGTCGGCGAGCTGGAACGCTCTCGGCCTCGTTCAGAGCGCGCGCGGCGCCACTCGCGAGGCGGAGGCGGCGCTGAAGCGCGCTATCGAACTCGACCCGAAAGATCCTGTCCCCCACGCCAATCTCGCCATCATCTATCTCGAGCAGGACCGCACGGCCGAAGCGAAGGCCGAAATCGACACGGCGCTCGCAGTCGATCCGGCGTTCGACATCGGGCTGGTTGCGCGCGGCCGCTACTATCTGCAGACCGGCGAACTGGACAAAGCGCGTGACGACCTGCTCGCCGGCACGACCGCCAATCCGGCCTATTCCAATGGATTGCTGCTGCTTGCCGTCGCCTATTACGAAGCCGGCGAGCTGGAACCCGCCGAACAGGCTATCGAAAACGCCGACCGCCTTGATCCGAACGATCCGGTGATTTCATCCTTCCGCACGGCGGTTGCAATCGACGAGTACGAAGCCGACAAGGCGATCGCCAGCGCACAGGAAGCGCTGAAGCGCACCAGAGCGCGCGGCGGCGACTATGCCGCCCTCAGCGCCAATCGCGACACCGGCTCGACGTTGAACGACGCGTTCCGGCTACTCAATCTCAACGCCTGGGGCCGCTACTACGGCGACGCGGTTTTCGATCCCTTCACCGGCTCCGGCTATGTCGACCAGGCGCTTGCCGGTAGCTTAAATCCCTTCGTCAACAATCTGCGTTTCGGCGACGTGCCGACGGAACCGGGCCCTAATGCAACCAGCTTCTCATCGTTTTTCCAAGGCTTGATGCTCGACCCGCAAATGCTGGCCGGCCGCCAGAGGAGCGCCAACATCCTCCGGCGACCTTTCATCGAAACCACCGTCGGCGGGGGTTTTGTCGCCGATGACGGCGATCTGGGTTGGAACAGCGAAATCGAAACCCAAGGGTATCAAGCAGCTCCCTTTCCCTGGAGCTTCTACGGCAGGATCAACGGTTTGGAGACCGACACGCGTCGCGGCGATGATCCAGCGACCGGCCAGTTCGATCTCGATGACCGGTCGATCACCGGCACAGGCTACATGGCCATGAAGCCGACGCCGAATGACCGGGTGGTGGCGTATATCGATGTCAAGGACTTCGAGTTCGACCTAAGCACAGTGCTGGACCCTACCGTTCTGCCGCTAGGAGGAACGTATGCCGACTCCGGCGACACCCGAACCGGCAACGCCGGGGTCGCCTGGAGCCATACATTTGGTTACCAGAACGTTGCCAGCGCGGCGCTGTTTGCGACCGACATTACGGATCGAAGCAACAGAACCCGCTTGGAGGAAATCGGCTTCGGGGAAACAGGATTCATTCTGGAGAGTGAGACCAGCCAGCAATCCTATCTCGCCGCATTCAATCACATCTACGGAACCGGTGACTTGACTCTCCGATACGGAGGTGAGGGCGGACTTTTGGAAGTCTCAAAAGACGAAACGCTTTCTTTCGTGTTTCCTTTTATCCCGGACACAATCATATCCGAATCCACTACGGCAGTCGATGTCGACATTGGGCGCGTCTATTTCGACGCCGTCTACGAGTTCAACCCCAATCTCAAAGTGGAGGGAGCCCTATTCGGCACTTATCTCGACGGTGGCACGATTGATGAACAACGCCTGGAGCCTCGCCTCGGTGTCGCCTGGACGCCTTTCGAAGGCCATTACCTACGCGCCGGGTTCCTGCGCGAAGGCTCGTTCATAACGTCGGCGACCTTGGCGCCGGTCGGAATACTCGGCCTGCAATCCAATCAGAATTCTCTAGCTGTCGACGGCTTTTCGGACACGTTTGCCGCGCGCTGGGACGCAGAGTGGAACAGCCGCCTTTTTACGGCCGTCGATTACCAGCATCAGGAATTCGAGAAACTTTCGATCGGCGTTCCGGCTTCCGCCACCACAATCGATCTCAGCGAGGGCCGGCTCGACCGGATCAGCGCCACGGCCAACGTCTGGATCGGCAACGGCTTCGGCGCGTTCGCGACCTTTGCCTACGCCGATTCAGAGAACGAAGATCCGACAAGTCCAGGCTTCGGCGGCCCGCTGCCCTTTGTCCCCGAAACGTCCGCGCGGTTTGGCATGACCTGGGTTCACCCGTCCAACATCAAGGTCACGCTGGCCGAAACCTATGTCGGCTCACGCACCGGCGATGCGGCGGGGACTGAGCTCGAATCCTACTGGTCGACGGATGCCTTCCTGACCTGGGAACCTTTCGACAAACGATTTGAACTCGAAATTGCCGCGTACAATCTGTTCGACGAGGATTTTCAGGTCGCATCGTTCACCCCCGGCTGGGGCCGCAGCATCGTCGGTTCGCTGAAGGTCCGGTTCTGATGTTTGCAGGCGGGCCGTGGTGGAAGGGCCTTGGCGCTTCCGCGCCCGGAACCCCCTCCCGCCGCAACGGCATTCTTGCGATCGCGGTCCTCGCCGTGCTGCTGGTTGCTGGTCTGTCCCTGCTCACGCCATGGAAGCTCGTCGAGGGGCGCGCTTTCGATTATCTCTCGACCATTTCGCCGCCGCCCCCGCCCGATGACGGGCCGGTCATTGTCGCCATCGACGAGCCCTCGCTTGCCGAGATCGGCCCGCAATGGCCATGGCCGCGCGATCTTCACGGGCGGCTCGTCGAGGCTCTGCGCCGCGCTGGAGCGAAAGCCGTCGGGCTCGACATCATCTTTGCCGAGCCGTCGACGCCGGCCGCGGACGAAGCGTTGGTCAAGAGCCTTGGCCCGGACGTGGTTCTGGCCGGCGATGAGACATTCATCGAGACCGACCAGGCCGCCCAGCATGTCCGGGTCGAGCCGCTGGCCATTTTCACCGCGACGGGCGCCACAACCGGCATCGCCTCAATCGCGCCCGACGGCGACGGCATCCTGCGGCGCGTGCCGGGCTATGGCGACGGCTTTGCGGCAGAGCTTCTGAACGCCGCCGGCCGGCCGGCCACTGTACCGCGAAACGCGCTGCTGCAGGCCTTCGGCCCGTCTCGCACATATCCGACCGTCTCCTACTATCAGGCGCTCGATCCCGACAGTTTCCTGCCGGAGAATTTTTTCCGCGGCCGCATCGTCATGGTCGGGCTCAGCCTGCAGAACGCGCCGACGCTGTCGCAAGGCGGCGCCGACGTCCACGCCTCGCCGTTCACCATCCGCACCGGCACGCTCGTTTCCGGCGTCGAGATCCAGGCGACGGTCTTCGACAATCTGGCGCATCAGCTGTTCATCGCGCGCCCCCCGGCATGGGCGGCAATTCTCTCGATCCTGCTTGGCGCGGGCATTGGCGTTCTTGCCGTCTGGAAGTCGACCGGATGGAAGACCCTGGCCGGCGCTGTGGTTGCCGTGCTGGCGCTCCTCGCCGGCAGCTATATGGCGCTGCGCTACGGCCGTGTCTTTGTCGCGCCGCTGGCGCCAGCGCTTGCCTTTACTCTTGTCGCAAGCGCGCAGGCGGCGCGCGATTTCGCGGCGGAGCGGAAGCTTAGGCGCGGCATAACGCGCGCCTTCTCGCAATATCTGTCGCCGGCCCTGGTGGAACGCCTGGCGCGCGACCCGACGCAGCTTCGCCTTGGCGGCGAGGTCCGCACCCTGACCATTCTCTTTTGCGACATTCGCGGCTTCACCACCATCGCGGAGGCGATGAAGGGCGATCCCGAGCGGCTGACAACGCTGATCAACCAGCTGCTGACGCCGCTTTCCGACGTCGTGATGGCGCATGGCGGCACCATCGACAAATATATCGGCGACTGCCTGATGGCATTCTGGAACGCGCCGCTGGACGATCCAGACCACGCCATCCATGCGGTGGAGGCCAGCCTCGAAATGCTCGCCGCGCTAGATCGGCTGAACGCGCAATTGCAGGCGGAGGCCGAAACGCGCGGCGAAACGCCGATTGCGCTGCGCATCGGCATCGGCGTCAACACCGGGCAATGCGTCGTCGGCAATGTCGGATCGGAGCAGCGCTTCGACTATTCGGCGCTCGGCGACGCGGTCAATCTGGCATCGCGGCTGGAGGGCGCCTCGAAGGATCTCGGCGTTCCGCTGGTGATCGGCCGGGCGACCGCCGAACTGGTGTCAGACAGGATTCCGCTGACCCCGCTGCGCGAGATCACCGTAAAGGGGCGCGGCGAGTCTACCATGGTCTATGCCCCCGCGGCGGTAAGCGCACCGGTTTCGACAGCCGCAAGTTAGGCGGTTGTCCGTTCGCGTTCGAACAGGATTGTCGGCGACCCCTTGTAGCTCGTTCTGGTTATCTCGCGATAACGGCATTTCAGGGCGACGTTTACGGAGCCGGTATTGTCCGGATCGAAGATGCACGCAACGAACTGTTCGAGGATGATGCCGGCGAACTGCAACTTCGGTTCTACTGCTACATCGGCCTGCGCGGCAAAGAGCCGAACGGCCCCGAGGAGCAGGCCGAGCAGGCGCAGTTCGACAGCGACCAGGGCTACAAGGCCGCCCTCCTCTCGACACTGAAACTCACCCGCGAGTTGCTGGCGGATGGTTCGCTC
>NZ_RZSW01000282.1:0-7816 GCF_003997375.1 Mesorhizobium sp. M5C.F.Ca.IN.020.29.1.1
GACGAACTCGAACGACGTGCCGGCCTCCATTTCCATCTGGCCCGCGGCCATCCACTGCCGACGCAGGTCACTCTCGGTGAGATAGGCCCAGACCCGCTCGATGGGGCCGGGCAAAAGCCGCTGGATGGTGAACGTGGCGGGCTCAGTCAGCTCGCCATAGGCTTCGATGTTTTTCATCTGGTTCATTGGTCGTCTCCTTCTTTTGAGGTGGGCGATTTCCTGGAATCATCCTGGGCTTTTCGTGCGTCCTCCTCGTGAAGGAGACGTTCGAGAACGTCGAGACGGTTGGTCCAGAAGCGCTCGTAGAAGCCCAGCCATTGGTGGGCGCTGGCCAGCGGTCCGGGTTCGAGGCGACAAAGATGCGTGCGGCCCCTCACCTCTCGACGAATAAGCCCGGCATTCTCCAGCGCCTTGATGTGCTTGGAGGCCGCCGCCAGCGACATGGCGAAGGGTTCCGCCAGCTGGCTTACCGTTCGCTTGCCGCCGGCGAGGTCGCGAAGCATCTGCCGGCGGGTGGCGTCGCCAAGGGCATGAAAAACCGCGTCGATCTGGGGTGTCTCTAATTCAACCATGTAGTTGAATATAGAGATACGCTGTCGAATTGTCAACCGATTGGTTGAATGATCTTGGAAGGGGAACTCCACAGGCGGCCTGCGGCGATCCAGGACATCGGCCAGTGCAAGACCACGGACATGGTCACGGCGGCGGAAGCGGGACCTTCACTTGCCTTCGAAGAAAGTGTGAATCGAGACTTCCAGCTTTTCGATGAGTTGAGGGTTATGGCAGCTTCCAGCCCAGATCAGGGCGTTCAGTCTCATATCCTTGTTGAGAAAGTTCATTTTCCGAGAATCAAGCAGGTATCCCGCGACCTCGTAGTGCCGTCCCTTGATAGCCTCGATAAGCGCGTTGTTTCTTCCGGTCTTGTCAGTAAGATTCACGTCGGCGCCATTCTCGACAAGCAACTTAACGACATCCAGATGCCCGTTCTTTGCTGCTTCAATAAGGGCCGTTCTGCCGTAGTAGTCGGCTCTTGCATCGATCTCTATTTCGGGATGTTTCACCAGGGCTAAAATAGAGGCGTAGTGGCCCTTGGCAGAAGCAAGGCTCAAAGGCGTGCTCTTCCATTTGTTTCTGGAATTCACATCGATTGCTGGGTGTTCGATCAACGCCTCGACCGCCGCGGTGCGGGCATTGAGGGCTGCGAGATGAAGGGCTGACCAGCCGCCGCCGTCCGCCTCGTTGATATTGGCGCCGGCCGCCAATTCCGCTTTCACGGCCTCCGCATCGCCCCTTTCTGCCGCGAGCAGCAGATTCGACCAACCTCTCGGCTCTTCGGCTTCCAAGCTCTCGGTCAATGCAGTCGCCTCCCCGAATGCTCCCCGCAGGATAGCATTGTTCCGGTTCGGCCGACATCCACCGGATGACCGACCCGCTCGAACTTGAAGCCAGCCCTCTCAAGGCGGAACTGGCCGATGTCCTCCGGCAGCGGGGCCGATAGAGACGAACAGTAAGCGCGCACTCTATCGAGACATTGCCGGCACTTGCCAAAGCCGCTATCGGAAAGGTGAGAAGCAAGATGCGAATTGGACGTCGGCGATTTCTTGTCCTGTCGCTCGGAGCGGCTGCCTTCGGCAAGGCACGCGCCACCGAGCCGCTCTGGTCAGCCCTGCGATCCGGAGAAGCCATTGCCTTGCTGCGCCATGCCGCGGCCCCAGGCTCCGGCGATCCGCCCGGCTTCAGGCTCGGTGATTGCAGGACCCAGCGGAATCTGTCGGAAGAAGGTCGTGCGCAGTCACGCGCGATCGGCGACCTGTTCCGTGCGAATGGCATCTCGACGGCAGCCGTCTATTCGAGCCAGTGGTGTCGTTGCCTCGACACCGCTCGCCTGCTCGGGATCGGCGAAGTTGTGCCTCTCGAACTGCTCAATTCATTCTTTGGCGACAGTTCGGCCGGCGAGAAGCGCACCGCCGCTCTTTTGGCCTGGCTTCGCGGGCAGCGTTTCGGCGGACCAGCCGTGCTTGTCACGCATCAGGTCAACATCACCGGCTTGACCGGCGAGGTGCCGGATAGCGGCGAAATGATCATCGCCCGTATTCATGAGGCTGACCCCGTGCAGGTCATCGGGCATGTTGCCGCGCCGGCTTGAGCATCATGGCCTTCGACCCCATCTCGTGCAGCATCGCTTCAGTCGTGGAACGACGACGTGCGAGGAGAGATCAAAGGGAGTGATCGCATGGCTATCGATTTCAACCATACAATACTGCCGGCCCGCAACAGCGAGGCGTCGGCAAAGTTCCTGGCGGAAATACTTGGCCTTCCAGCCCCGAGGCGCTGGGGGCCTTTCCAGATGGTCACGACCGAAAACGGTGCCAACCTCGACTACATGGATACCGGCGGCGAAATCAGGCCGCAGCATTACGCCTTCCTGGTCAGCGAAACCGAGTTCGACGAGATCTTCGGTAGGATTCGTGAACGGGATCTCCCGTACTGGGCCGACCCTGGCCGGACGCAGCCGGGCGAGATCAATCACCACGACGGCGGCCGCGGCGTTTATTTCGAGGACCCGAACGGTCATCTTCTCGAGATCATTACCCGTCAATACGGCAGCGGCGGATGGAACCCGTGATCGCTCGGTGACGTAGCCAGGTTTGCGATGGCAAGGACGGCATCGCGCTGGCGGTTGCAATCCTGGCTGCCTGGGCCGGACTTGCCTCCACCTGTCGACTGGGCACTGGCGGATGCCGCGCCCAAATAAGCGCTGCGCTGGGCTAAACGATGCAGAAGGACCTGAGCATGCCTGAACAGATTACACCAAGTAAGCCTGAACAGATCACATTGAACGACGGCTTAGCCATTCCCCAGGTCGGCCTTGGCGTGTGGCAAGTCGATCCGGCCGTCACGGCCAAGATTGTGAGTTGGGGGATCGAGGCCGGCTACAGATTGATCGACACCGCCGAAGGCTACCGGAACGAGGAAGGCGTCGGGCAAGCGATCCGCACTGGTGGCGTGCCGAGAAGCGAGTTGTTCATCACCTCGAAGCTGCGCAACGGCGCACATCAGCGCGACGCCGCCCTTCGGGCTTTCGACGGGACGATGAACAAGCTCGCGATCGAACAGATCGACCTATTTCTGATCCACTGGCCAGTGCCCAGCCAGGGCAAATATGTCGAGGCGTGGAAGACGCTGATCGAACTCAGGCAATCCGGCCGGATCAAGTCGATCGGCGTTTCGAATTTCAACCAGGACCATCTGGAGCGGATCATCGGCGAGACCGGAGTCACGCCCTCGGTCAATCAGATCGAACTCCATCCCCGGTTTCAACAGCGCCATACCAGAGAATTTCACAGCACGCACAATATCCGTATCGAAAGCTGGAGCCCCCTGGGCAGCGGCCGGCTGTTGAGCGACCCGACCCTCGAAAAGATCGCACTAAAACATCGCAAGTCCGTGGCGCAGGTGATCATCAGATGGCATCTTCAGGAAGGGCTGATCGTCATTCCAAAGTCGATCCGCCAGGACCGGATCGCCGCCAATTTCGATGTCTTCGATTTTGAGCTGGACGCGGAGGACCTCGGCCTCATTCGTGGCATGGATTCATCAGACGGCCGCACCGGGCCGAACCCCGTCACGGCAGCTTTCCTGTTCTGACGGACTGAGGTGAGCTGAAGAGAAGGAGCCGACGGCGAAGCTGCCAATCTTCCCCTAGTGGGGGAGATGCCAAGTTTTGGGCAGAGGGCAGGACAGAGGGGGGGCGCTGTCCCGCCGGCCAATTGAAATTAGCCCTTCCGCTCACCTCATATCCCTGACCCATCCAGCAGCGGGACATCTTCTTCGTCCCAGGGGCTGGGCAATGAACCCTTGCTCAGATTGGCTGTCGGCAGCGGCATCCAGCACTTCAGCTCGGGTTCGGCGTATTCAACCACGCGTCCTGGAGACGAGTCGGAAGCGCGCCAGCCCTCACTGCCGAACTGGTCGGCTCGAGACCAGTAAGCCAGGTCGACTTCCGCCGGCCCCTGTTCCGACGGCCGAACCGTGACCAGGATTCGGCTGCCATCCCTTGGCGCGCTCGACATGTGACGCCACCGATCGGGCTCGTCCATCGTAATCTCCTCGCGCAGTCTGCATCTCGGCTGTCCAGACGAATAGTCGCTTCGCGTACAACGCCGGTCAACCCGAACTTTGCGCAGGACAGTCTATGGTCGGCGGCCTGCCGGTCTGGCGCCGGCTCGCGCTCAAACCTTGGCCTTGACTGCCCAGGCTCTGGTTTTCAGGGGAATGGACCCCTCCTTGCCGCGCGGCAGACTATCGCGGAGCCTCTCCATCAATTTCTGGCGAGCTGCGGGGGCGAGACTCATGCAATAGCCGGGCGCCGGCCCTGCACCCAGGGTGAAGGGGTGCCAATAGTCTTCAAAGTCCTTGAATACGGCCGGCATTTCAATCCGCGTGGAGTCGATGGAAACTAGGCCCGCCTTCTCAGCGAGATCGGTCAATCCATCTTGTGTGCAAAATGGAAAACGCCTGTCTTCGGTAAGGTCGATGGCGCCTGGGTCAAGCGCGGTCGCAGCGGTCCAGAAGGCCCGCATGAATTCCACCCCACCGCCAGGGTAATCCCACACATAGAACCCGATCGTCGCTCCGGGGCGGGCCACCCGCCTCATCTCGGCAAGCGCCTTTTGCTTGTCGGGGATGAAGTTGAGAACGAGCGCCGACACGACCATGTCCTTGCTGCCCGATTCGACAGACAACGCCTGCGCATCGCCTGCGAGAAACTCGACACGTTCGTCCGGCACGTTTGCACGCGCCTTGGCGAGAAAACCCTCCGACGGGTCTATCGAGACCAGGCTGCTGGGGTTGCAGCACGCCATGATGGCTGCCGAAAGCGCCCCGGTTCCGCTACCCACCTCCAGCCAATCCAGCCCTTCTGCCGGATCGAGCCAATTCAGAAACAGCGGGGCGATCTGACGGCTCCATCGCCCCATATAGAGGTCATAGCTATCCCCGGCCTGCCAAGCGTCGTGACGTGCTGCCTCAGCCATCGCAATCTCCTCCCCGAGAAAATTTCAGACCATTGGGCCGCAACGAGAATACGTTCGCCTCAACTCCAGGAACAGAGGCATAAGAGTGCGGTTCGGGTTCGAAATGCACAGCGGAGGGATCAGACGCTTGACCTCTGCGGTCCCGAGGGAATCGCCTGCTGACGCAGGCGATCGATCGGCTGGCTTCGTAGGCCCTCCTGGCCGGTTCGCCGACTATCGCTGCGTTGCCGCTCTGGGAAATTCCACCACGTCTGCGGGCGGACGCTTGTACTGGGCTGCGGCAATTGCATCGATCAGGATATCCAGAGCCGCACGAGCCGTGCGGCTCGTCTCGTCATCGCCGCGCAAATAGTGGCAGGCTCGTTCAAGATGGAGGTGGGCGGCGGCAAAGTCGCTAGTCATGGATTCTCCTTTTGCCCGCCGTTGGACAAGGATGGCCATCTCGATTTACCCGAAGGCAAATATCCACAGCTGGATTTGAATCAAATATGGCCGGTTAACCGGATCTTCAGCATCTCGAGACGACCTTGCTGCTGCGGACATGTGTTGAGTTCCGCCTCAGGCAACAGACCCGCTCCGGAGACCGGGGCGGGTTTTTGCTTGAATGGTGCTCGGGGTGGAACCGGCATCCGCAATTGGCGCGCAGGCTGGCGTCAGTTGGGGGACAGAAGAGAATGCCGAACGCTCCAATGCTCACGCGCTGCGCTACCGCGGCCGAGCCGACGTACCTTCATGCACCGAAGCGGTCCGCCGCAAAGGGCGCGAGGCGGTCGCGATCGCCGCGTCCGGCAATCAGGTCGGCGACCAAGCGGGCCGTGATCGGAGCCAAAGTGAGGCCGAGATGACCATGACCGAAGGCATAGATCACCTTGGGGCTGCGACGCGACGGACCGATGGCCGGCCGGGAATCGGGCAGCGACGGCCGGAACCCGAGCCATTCGGATGAAGGCCGGCCGAGTTGAGGAAAGAACTGCCTGACACCGCGATCGAGCAGCGCCAGCCGGCGCGGACTTGCCGGCGCTGCAAGCCCGCCGAGTTCGACAGTTCCGGCGACACGCAGCCGGCCGGTCATCGGCGTCATGTAGAAGCCGAGATCGACAGGACAGACCGGACGATTGAGCAGAGGCGCTTTGGTCGGGAATTCGAGATGATAACCGCGTTCGGTCTCGAGCGGGATCCTGTCGCCGGCCTGCATGGCCAACGCCCGTGATTGCGCGCCCGCGGCGACCACCACCATGTTCGCCTTGATGCGAATGCCGGAACCGCTGAGCCTGACACCGTCCGCCTCGACCCGCAGCCTGGCTACAGCAGCCTGCGCTACCGACACGCCGCGGGCGGTCGCGGCATCGAGCAGCCGCCGCATCAGCGTCTTTGGATCGGCGACGTTCATCGAATCCGGGAAGTACAGGCCGCTGGCCCCGGTCGGGGGCAGGCTCGGCTCCAGCGCGGCCACCTCCCCCGGCGTCAGAACCTCTTGATGGACGCCAAACCCCGCGCGCAGCGCCCTGCCCCCGGCCGCCTTGGCGAAATCGATCTCGCGACGATACAGGTAGAGACAGCCGTTGCGGCGCAGCAGGTCGGCCACATCGGCCTCCTTCACCATCTCCTCCCAGGCCGGCAGAGCCTCCGCCAAAAGGCCGGCGAGCGCCAGCGCATTGGCACGGGTGGCCGCCGGAAGCGACTGCCGCACGAACTGAACCAGCCAGGGCGCAAGCTGGAAAAACGCCGGCCAGCGCCAGGCGAAAGGGCTGTCCGGATCGAGGAGCAGTTTTGGCAATTGGCGCAGCACGGCCGGGTTGCCGACCGGCATGCAGGCATATTCGGCGAGCGTTCCGGCGTTGCCGAACGAGGCGCCGGAGCCAGGCTCGTTGGGGTCGATGAGCAGCACCTCGCGCCCCTCGGCCGCAAGCCGGAGTGCCGTTGCCAAACCGACAATGCCGGCGCCGACGATGGCGACTTCCACGGTTTCCGGTGCTGCCACGACCGAGCCCCTAGACAAAGCCAGGCAGTTGCAGATGCCCGGCCGCGAGCAGTTCGGCCATGGTGTTCAGGGCCGTGCGCAGATCGTCGAGCGAGCGCGCGGCGCCGACGTTGATGCGTACCCCGTGCTGCACCGGCTCGCGCCCAACCGCGAAGGCATCGCCGGGAAGAACGGCAACGCCACGTTCCAGGCAGGTGCGAGCGAAACCCGCGCCCCGCCACGGCTCCGGGAGGCGCAGCCAGGCATGGGTCGAGGCGGCGTGGCTCTGGACATCGTACCGGCCGAGGATTTCGGTAACGATGGCCTGGCGCTGGCGAAGCTCCTGCTTCTGGGCTTCGATAATACGCGCAGCCGCGCCCTCTTCTATCAGTCGCGCGCCGATCAGCGCGGTCAGAGGGCTGATGCTCCAGCAGTTGATGCGCAAAGCCGCGGCGACCTGGCCGGCTATGGCGCGTGGCGCGATCACAAAACCGAGGCGCAGTCCTGGGGCAACGCACTTCGACAAGGCACCGATGTGAACCGTCAATTCGGGCTCGAGGCTGGCAAGCGACGGCGGCGGATTGTCCGCCAGCGGGCGGTAGACGTCATCCTCGATGATGAGGACGTTATGGCGACGGGCCACAGCCACCAACTCGTGCCGGCGTCCTCGGGTAGCGTGATGGTGGTCGGGTTGTGCAGGGTCGGCACCAGGAAGACCGCGCGCGGGCGGAGCTGCGCGCAGGCCGCGTCGAACGCGTCGGCCCGCATGCCGCCACGATCCATGGCGACGCCTCTGAGCTCTAACCCATGCACCCGGCAC
>NZ_RZSW01000283.1:0-7811 GCF_003997375.1 Mesorhizobium sp. M5C.F.Ca.IN.020.29.1.1
GCTGCCGGTCGCAGCTAGACTGGTCAATTGCTGCAGGCCCGAAGCGATTGCTGCAGCGTTGCCCGAACTGATCTGCCTCGGCGGCCCGGTCGGCGCCTATGCCAACGGCTTCACCTCGATTGAGGCGCTCAAGCATGGCGGCACCGTGGAAGTGCTGCACGCCCGCCACGACCTTGATCCGGACGCCTATGCAGGCCAGGCAGTCGGCTGGGTTGAGGCCGGCGCCGGCATCGTCGGCGGCTGCTGTGAAGTCGGACCGCCCCACATCGCCGCCCTGCGTGACCGGCTCGAACAGGCCGGCTACGAAATTTCGGGAGTAGCATAATGCCCAGACCATCATCGCGCATTTCCGGCATCGTGCCTTCCGGCAAGGATGGCTGGGAGGTTCATTTCGCTGCCTGGACACGCAAGGAGGCCGGCGAGGACATCATCATGCTGTCGGTTGGCGACCACGATTTCGACACGCCGGCGCAGACGATCGAAGCCTGCGTGACCGCGGTTCGCGCCAGCAACCACCACTACACCCCGCTTCCCGGCATTCCGCGCCTGCGCAAGGCAATGGCGGCGGCGTCGACCGTGTGCACCGGCGTTGCGACCAACCCCGACCAGGTCATCGCCACGCCAGGCGGACAGGCAGCGCTTTACGCGGCGGTACAAGCCGTTCTCGATCAGGGCGACCATGCCATCGTGGTGGCGCCCTATTACGCAACCTACCCCAACACGTTCAGTGCAGCGGGCGCCGATTTCACCGTAGTCGAGACACCTCCCGAGGATGGTTTCCAGCCGCGAGCCGCCGACATTCGTGCCGCGCTCCGGCCGAACACGCGCGCCATCCTCATCAATACGCCCAACAACCCGACGGGTGCTGTCTACTCGCGCCAGCGGCTGGAAGACCTGGCGCAGATCTGCCGGGAACATGACCTCTGGCTGCTGTCGGACGAGGTCTATTGGACGCTGGGCGGCGGCGAGCACATCTCGCCGCGCTCGCTGCCCGGCATGGCGGAACGCACGCTGGTCATCAATTCCATGTCGAAGAGCCACGGCATGACCGGCTGGCGCATGGGCTGGCTGACCGGGTCAGAAGAGATGATCTCGCTGCTGACCAACCTCAATCTGGTGACGACCTACGGCCTGCCGGCCTTCATCAGCCTCGCTTGCGCCGAGGCGCTGGAAAACGGCTATGGCGTCAAGGAGATCGCCGAACGCTATGCCGCAAGGCGCAGCGTCGTCCTCGACGCAATGCACGGTATGAACAACATCACCGTGCGCGGCTCTGAAGGCGGCATGTATGTCATGCTCGACATTTCGGCCATCGAGCCGGACGACGAGAAATTCGCCTGGGCTTTCCTCGACAAGGAAAAAGTCGGCGTCATGCCGGGCTCGAGTTTCGGCGATGCCGCCGCCGGCCACATCCGCGTCAGCCTCTGCCAGCCCGAGGCGATACTTTTGGAAGCAGCCCTTCGGCTGCGCCGCTTCGCTTCCAACTATCGCCGTGAGGCTGCATGAGCGCCCTGCCCCAGAATACCATCCCGACAAAGGCCATTCCTCCCAAAGCAAGGGCCGTCATCATCGGCGGCGGTGTTTCAGGCTGTTCGGTCGCCTACCATCTGGCCAAGCTCGGCTGGACCGATATCGTGCTGCTCGAACGCAAGCAGCTGACATCGGGCACGACATGGCACGCCGCCGGCTTGATCGGCCAGCTGCGCGGTTCGCAGAACATGACGCGGCTGGCGAAATATTCGGCCGACCTCTACGTCAAGCTCGAAGCCGAGACCGATGTCGGCACCGGCATGCGGCAGGTCGGCTCGATCACCGTGGCGCTGACCGAGGAGCGCAAGCACGAGATTTATAGGCAGGCGTCTCTCGCCCGCGCGTTCGATGTCGACGTGCGCGAGATTTCGCCTGATGAAGTCAAGGAGATGTACCCGCATCTCAACATTTCCGATGTGGTCGGCGCCGTGCATCTGCCGCTCGACGGCCAGTGCGACCCGGCCAATATCGCCATGGCGCTGGCCAAGGGTGCGCGCCAGCGCGGTGCGACGATCGTCGAGAACGTGAAGGTAACCAAGGTCGATACCAGGGATAGCCGCGTTACCGGCGTCTCTTGGACGCAAGGCGACGAGCAAGGCATGATCGAAGCCGATGTCGTCGTCAATTGCGCGGGCATGTGGGCGCGCGAGCTCGGGCGCCAGAACGGCGTCACCATCCCGCTGCATGCCTGCGAGCACTTTTACCTCGTCACCGAACCGATCTCCGGCCTGACCCGCCTGCCGGTGCTGCGCGTGCCGGACGAATGCGCCTACTACAAGGAAGACGCCGGCAAGATGATGCTCGGCGCCTTCGAGCCGGTGGCCAAGCCATGGGGCATGGACGGCATCCGCGAAGATTTCTGCTTCGACCAGTTGCCTGAGGATTTCGAGCATTTCGAGCCGATCCTTGAAATGGGCGTCAACCGGATGCCGATGCTGGCCAGCGCCGGCATCCACACTTTCTTCAACGGTCCCGAGAGTTTTACGCCTGATGATCGCTACTATCTCGGCGAGGCGCCGGAGCTTTCCGGCTACTGGATGGCGACCGGCTATAATTCGATAGGCATCGTTTCCTCCGGCGGCGCCGGTATGGCCCTGGCGCAATGGATCAATGACGGCGAGGCACCCTTCGATCTGTGGGAGGTCGACATCCGCCGCGCCCAGCCGTTCCAGAAGAACCGCCGCTACCTGAAGGAGCGCGTCTCCGAGACGCTCGGCCTGCTCTATGCCGACCATTTTCCGTACCGCCAGATGGCGACCTCGCGGAACGTCAGACGCTCGCCGCTGCACGAACATCTGAAGGCGCGCGGTGCGGTGTTCGGCGAGGTTGCCGGCTGGGAGCGCGCCAACTGGTTCGCCAGGCCCGGCCAGGAGCGCGAATACCGCTATTCATGGAAGCGGCAGAACTGGTTCGACAACCAGCGCGAGGAACATCTGGCCGTCCGAAACGGCGTCGGCCTGTTCGACATGACCTCGTTCGGCAAGATCCGTGTCGAGGGCCGCGATGCCTGCGCCTTCCTGCAGAAACTCTGCGCCAACGACATGGACGTGGCGCCGGGCAAGATCGTCTATACCCAAATGCTCAACCAGCGCGGAGGTATCGAGAGCGATCTCACCGTCTCACGGCTATCAGAAACGGCCTACTTCCTGGTGGTGCCTGGCGCGACGCTGCAGCGCGATCTCGCGTGGCTAAAAAAACACCTCTCCCATGAATTCGTCGTCATCACCGATGTCACCGCTGCCGAAGCCGTGCTTTGCCTGATGGGTCCGGATGCGAGGAAGCTGATTCAAAAGCTGAGCCCGAACGATTTCTCCAACGAAACCAACCCGTTCGGGACGTTTCAGGAGATTGAAATCGGCATGGGGCTGGCCCGCGCCCACCGCGTAACCTATGTTGGCGAACTGGGCTGGGAGCTTTATGTCTCGACCGACCAGGCCGCCCACGTGTTCGAGGCGATCGAGGAGGCCGGCGCCGATGTCAGCCTAAAACTCTGCGGCCTGCACACGCTGGATTCCTGCCGCATCGAAAAGGCCTTCCGGCACTTCGGCCACGACATCACCGATGAGGACAATGTGCTGGAGGCAGGCCTTGGCTTCGCAGTGAAGACTGCCAAGGGCGACTTCCTTGGCCGCGACGCCGTGCTGAGAAAAAAAGAAACCGGATTGGACCGGCGGCTGCTGCAGTTCCGCCTGAAAGACACGCAACCCTTGCTCTTTCACAATGAGGCGATCCTGCGCGACGGCAAGATCGTCGGCCCGATCACCTCGGGCAATTACGGCCATCATCTCGGCGGCGCCATCGGCCTCGGCTACGTGCCTTGCAAGGGCGAGAGCGAGGCGGACCTGCTGTCGTCGTCCTACGCGATCGAAATCGCCGGCGAGCGCTTCGCCGCCGAGGCATCGCTGAAGCCGATGTATGATCCGAAATCGGAACGGGTGCGGATGTAGCTCAGAAGCGCTCCAGCTTCGTTCGCACTTTCTCCAGGAACGCCGCCCTCGTCCTCGGTGTCGATGAGTCCATCAGGTAGTGCGCCAGAAAGAACGTCCTGCAGCGGGTGGCGCAGAGTGCCCGCATGCCGCGCAGGATTGTCCTGCGTCCCGGCTGGCCGACGACGACGCTCCACCAGGTCGGTGCGCCGCAGGTCGTGATCACCCCGATCTTCGTCACATGCCTCATCAGCGACTGAATCCGTCGGTTGCCGGCCGGCAGCCGGAAGGCGACGTCGGTCGCCCAGACCCGGTCGAGCCAGCCCTTCAGCATTGCCGGCAGCCCATACCACCATGTCGGATAGATAAAGAGAATTGCCTGGGCCCAGTTGAGATTTTCGATGTGCGGCTTGAGCGCCGGATCCTGTGGGGCGTGTTCATTGTAGGAGCGTCGCTCGCCGCAGCCCATGACCGGATCGAAATTCTCCGCATAGAGGTCGAGCAGCCGCACCTCCCAGCCCCTCGCCTTCAGCACCTCGATGGCACTATCCCGGATCGAGGCGCAAAAGCTTTCCGGGACCGGATGGCAGTAAACCACCAGGACCCGCATCAGAAGGCATCCATGCTGGCGGCGACTTTTGCCGTGAATCTCTTCCGCGTTTCATCGGTCGACAGGTTCATCGAATAATGCGCAAGATAGGCCACGGAGGCACCTGGCTTGACCGTGGCGCGCAACACACGCTTGACCAGCTTGCGCGGCGGGTCGCCCATCAGCATGGCGTGCAACCGGCTGCCGCCATAGGTGGTGACCGCCGCCAGCTTGCGGATGTTGTGCAGCGACGGCTGCACCCTGCCATTGACCAGCTTGAACGAGACGCCGGGCAGGAAGACACGGTCGAAAAAGCCTTTCAGGATCGCCGGATAGCCGAAGTTCCACACCGGAAACGACAGCACCAGCGCCTCGGCCCGCAGCAGGCGCTCGACATAGGGCGCTGCCGGATCACCGGCGCCGCGATCGTCGTGATAACCGAGCCGCTCGGCCCGCGTCAGCCGGGGATCGAAATTCTCGGCATAGAGATCGCAGTCGTCGAGGGCGTGGCCGGCTGCCGTCAGCCGCTCGACGATCACCTTGTGCAAACCGGCATTGAAGCTGGTCTCGACCGGATGGGCGTAGAGAACGAGGATGTTCATCACCCCGCCTTCTGCAACCCCTTGAACAGGAACGACTTGCCCGAGCGATAATCGTAGTCCGGGTTTTCCCAGGCGATCATCTTGCCGGGATTGAGCAGCCCTTGCGGATCGGTCTCGTGCTTGAAGGCGAGCTGCACGTCGTCCGTCTGCTTCATGCCGCCCTCTTCCAGCGTGTAGCGGTGCGGGTTGAAGACCCAGCAGCCATTCTCTTCGTGGATGCGGATTATCTCGTCGAGCCGCTCGGCCGTCGTGAAGCGGACCAGCGGCAGCCCGGCCACGCCGATCGCGCCGTCGAAGCGGATGAATTCGAGATGTGTCGGCACTTCGTCGCCGAAGCGGTCGATCATCGCCTTGACGTAAGCGAGGTGATCCGGCGAAGGATAGCGGGTCTGCAGATAGGTAATCGTCGGGTCGACCCTGATGGCGCGCAGCGTCGTGTGGTTCCAGGTCAGCTCATAGGCCGGCGGCCGGCCCTTGAGATCGGCCTCCTTGTCGGCGCGGAAGACGATCTCGCCCTTGCTGCGCGCAGTAAGAGCGACAAAGGCGTCCATGGCATGCGGCGTGATCATGCAGACGACGATGCTTTGCTCGCGCCTGAAAAACCGCTGGTGCCGCTTGAAATAATCGTAAGGGATGGGCGCGGCGATCGGCGTGATCAGCTTCGCTAGAATGCCGTCCTGAATGGCGAGATCGTTGCCGAAGCCGGCCGCATCCATAAAATCGTCGAAGCCGACGATGACGTCGATCCAGTCGTAAGATGCGGTCAGCGGCATCTCGACCTCGGTGATGATGCCGTTGGTGCCGTAGGCATGCATCACCTTCAGCACCTCTTCGCCGGTAAGATCCATGATGCGAGGCTCCGCCTCCATCGTCACGGTCCTGAGCCGGATGACATTGCCGAGGTCGCGCAGCCCACCCCAGCGGATCGAGCCGACGCCGCCCGATCCGCCGGCGACGAAACCGCCGATCGACGCGGTGTTATAGGTCGATGGCGACATTCGCAGCTCCTGGCCGGAATGCGCGCGCGTCGCCCTGTCGATGTCGGCGAGGACGGCACCGGGTCCGGTCACGACGCGGCCGGGCGCGATCGTCTTGACTGCATTCATTTCGGCGAGATTGAGCACGACGCCGCCGGACAAAGGCATCGCCTGCCCGTAATTGCCGGTGCCGCTGCCGCGCGGCGTCACCGGCACGCCATGCCGGTGACAGGCGGCAAGCACTCGGATCACCTCGTCTTCCGTCTTCGGTGTCACGATCAGATCGCCGGTCACATGGTCGAGCTGTTGCTTCAGCACCGGGCTGTACCAGTAGAAGTCACGGCTCTTTTGCTGGACGATCGCCGGATGGTCGTCGATCTTCAGACCGTCGAGATCGCGTTTGAGCGTAGCCAGGTCCATCATCCCACCATCAGATCATCGAGTTCGGCATAATCGGGCAATTGGCGCTCGATGGCGTGGCCGTCGCGCACCACGATGCGATCCGATTCAGGCCGCGACAGCAATTCCGTCCAGCTCCGCCCCTTGAAGACGACGAAATCGGCGGCGCCGCCGGCTGCAAGGGTGCCGAAACCGTCGAGCCGCATCACCTGGGCCGGCGTTGAAGTCACCGCCTGTGGCCAATCGCCGACCGGGTGATCGAAATGCAGGATGCGCGTCGCCATGCGATAGACCTCCAGCATGTCGAGATCGCCATAGGCGTAGAACGGATCTCGGGTATTGTCGGAGGCGACGGCGACAGGAATGCCGCGCGCTTTCATCTCGTGCAGCAGCGTCACGCCGCGCCAGCGCGGCGTGGTCTTGTCGCCGCGCCGGTCCTGCAGATAGAGATTGCACATCGGCAGCGACACCACGGCAAGCCTCGCCTTCGCCACCTTATCCAGCGTGTCGAGCACATCGAGATCGGGCTGGCGTGCCAGCGAGCAGCAGTGGCCGACGAGGATGTTTCCCTCAAAACCGTTCCACAAGGCCGCCTCTGCGATCTTCTTCAGCGAGATCGCCGAGATATCGTCAGTCTCGTCGGCGTGGAAATCGAGGTCGAGGCCATGCTTGATCGCCTGCGCGAACACCTGGTCGAGAAGCTCTTCCAGGTCCGGCAGCATATAGGTGACGACGCCGAGCACGCCATTGGCCGCGGCGACGCGTTTGGCCAGCCTTTCGAACCACTTCCTGTCGCGCACGCCTTCGATGCCAAGCAGGCAGGCCGCCTGCAGCTCGATGCGGCCACGCCATTTCTCCCGTATCGTCTCGAACACCGGCCAGGAGATCTCTTCCTGCGGCGCGACGCTGTCGAGATGGGTTCGCATAGCCCTGGTGCCGTGCGCGTAGGCTGAGCGCAGCGAAAAAGCCATGCGGCGGGCAACGTCGTCTGCGCTCCAGCGGGCAGCGCGATCGGCGCCGGTGGCGTTCAACGCGCCCATGAACGTGCCGTCCGGATTGGGTTTTCGAGGCCAGATATGGCCCTTGTCGATATGCGTGTGGCAGTCGACGAAGCACGGCATGACGACGCGGCCGCCGAGGTCGGCGGCAGCTGCGGGCGAATTGGACTGGCGATGCGCGACGATGCTGGAGATTTTGCCGTCGGCGACGGCGATATCAGCGAGCGCAAAGCCGTCGGCATCGAAGGCTGCGGCAAGGCCCGGCGTCAGTGATGCGTGAAGCCGGACGT
>NZ_RZSW01000284.1:0-7801 GCF_003997375.1 Mesorhizobium sp. M5C.F.Ca.IN.020.29.1.1
GATCTTCACCGCTCGTGAGCAGGAAGTGATTGGTCGCGCTCAAGAAGCCGCCGGATCGGTCGTAATCCTGTTCGACGAACGCCCTCGTCAGCTTCTCGTCGAATGGATGCGCGGTGCCGGCGATTGCGTGCGCGTCCTTGACCATGAAGTCGACCACCTGGTCACGGTTCGACCAGTCGACTTTCGCGCCTTTGGCGGAATGCTTCACGTAGGCGTCGGTCATGGCTGGCAGATGCGACGTGTCGATCCCGATTGGCGAAGTGCTGATCGCCGTAAGCGAGATGACCCGCGACGGATGCTTCAGCGCCACAAGCTGCGCGATCATGCCGCCCATCGACATGCCGGCCACATGCGCTTTCGCGATGCCATAACTGTCTAGGACGCGGATGGCGTCGTCCGCCATGTCGTCGAAAGTGTAAGGCGGTTCGCCCGGCGCATATTTGGTCGAGCGGCCGGTATCGCGATTGTCATAGCGGATCACGAACAGACCCTTGCCGGCCAATTTCCGGCAGAACGCCTCCGGCCACCAGAGCATCGAAGCCATGGCACCCATGATCAGCAGCATCGGTGGGTGCGCGGGATCGCCAAATGTCTGGGACGCGATTTCCGGTTCCACTTCCTTTGTCATCTTCGCAGTCTCCTCCTAAAACCGATTGCTTTTTGCAATCAGTTGCACGATAATAAGACTGATATGATAATGCAACCGGTTTCTTTCGGAGAATCGCATGAGCATTGATCGCCGGTCTGGGTGCCCGATCAACCTGTCGCTTGAAGTGTTTGGCGACCGGTGGAGCCTGATCATCCTTCGCGACGTGATTTTCGGCGGCAAACGCCACTTTCGCGACCTGCTCAACGGGTCGCTGGAAGGAATCGCTTCCAACATACTCGCTGATCGGCTGAAGCGGCTGATGGAGCTCGGCATGCTGACCAGGGCGGACGATCCCACCCACAAGCAGAAGGCAATCTACAGCCTGACTGAAATGGCGATCACGCTGGTGCCGATCCTGGCGCATCTCGGCGCCTGGGGTCGCGTCTGGCTGCCTGTCAGCGAGGAGCTCTCGATCCGCGCCGAGCTTCTGGAGAAGGGTGGCCCGCCGATGTGGGAAAAGTTCATGGACGAACTGCGCCACGAACATCTGGGCACGCCTTCCGACACGCCCCCGGAGGCTACCGTGCGTGCCACCCTGCAGGCCGGATATGAGGCGGTTGCCGCCCGAAAGGCGCCGGGCGCCAAGTGCGATTCCCGCGCCTGACCACCTTATTTTCCCCATTGCAGGTCGGCTCTGCTATTAAAGGAATGAAAACTATAATTTACGGGATTGGAAAAGCCCTTGGTTGAGAACTCTAAGGATACTGCCCGCGCGCGGGCCGATTTGCGTTTCAAAAAGCAGGAAGAGGCAGCCACGGTTCGCCAGAAGGCGATGGCGGAATATGTCGCCGAGAGCGACGCCCGCCAGATAAAGACCAACAAACTGAGGGCGCTCCGCCTCGCCAAGGAAGCGGAAGACCTCGCCAATGCGCCGGCTGCTCCGGTGAAGAAGCCGGCGCGCGCCAAGAAAAAATAGGGCTGGTTCGCAGCGCATAATGCTGGAAGCCGGAATCGGTTTCCGGAAAGAAGCTTGCGCGATTCAAATTGCAGACCGTCCTTTGCGCGTCGCACTGCGCTCTAATCTTCGATAACCTATCTGAAAATCGCCGGCGTCTCCGACGTGCCGGCGCGGGCGTGTCCTGCCCGTCGCCGGCGGGTGCTGATCCGCGACGAGGCCGGCGCCATCATCGGCGCTGTTGAGGCCGGGCCCCTCTAGCCCATGTTTATGTCACGAGTGGCCGCTCGCATCGACACCGAGAAGCCGGCCAGGACGTCGACCAGTGTGATGACCATCAGTGTGAAGAAAACCGAGTGCGCCGCGCCCTTCACCAGCAGGAACTCGACCAGGAACGCCACGAAGACGAAGGTCGACAACAGGTGGTCCATGATCGAGGCGTTCGACGTGCGCGTCGATTTCACGATTTCGATGAAGAAGAGGATCAGCCCGATCAGCACGATCAGATCGCCGAGCGTCATCGAGAACACTCCGCCCGACATCATGCGGATCGAGAACATTTGGCTTGCCCAGGGATCGTCGCCGCCGCCAAATATTCCCAGAAGCCCCAGATTATAGAGGACGAAGGGCACGATCAGCAGCGGGATGGCACCGAACATCAGAAGGCTCCGGTTGGACAACCTTCTCTAGTATGCGCTCGGCGTTCGCCGTCAAGATTTTTCGTACGTGACCGCGAACACGGACCAAGACGGTGCGAAATAACCATGTCAGCCGGCGCGGCTGCCGTCCGGTACGGCTGCTGAGCTCTCTGAAATTGGTTCGGTGGGCGATCATCTCCGCCAAATGCAAAAAGACCGGCGCAATGGCCGGTCTTCGGGAGTCACAAAACCGTCGAAAGCGTTCTCAGCTTTCCTTCGGCTCCAGAACCTGGCGACCGCGATACATGCCGGTCTTCATGTCGATATGGTGCGGGCGGCGCATCTCGCCGGAATTCTTGTCCTCGACATAGGTCGGGGCCTTCAAGGCATCGGCCGAACGGCGCATGCCGCGCTTCGACGGAGAGGTTTTTCGTTTCGGTACGGCCATGGATATGCTCCATTACATGGTCAAAATGCCCCGGCTGCCCTCGTGAAAGGGCCGCGTCAGGGGCCGGAATCTGAGAAAGTCGGTTGCCTATACACGCCCCGCGCCGTTTTGGCCAGCGTCGCCGCAAATTTTTTTAAGCTAACGCAGACAGCCGACATAGGCGCCGGACCGGCCCGCGCGCCGCTCGATCAGCGCGGCCAGCCGTCTCAGCCCCGGTCCGGGCTTCGCCGGGTTGCGCGCGATTGGGTTCGGCAAGGTGACGGCAAGCAGCGCCGCCTGGCGACGCGACAATCGTTTTGCCGAAACCCCGAAATGGTGCTGGGCGGCGGCCTCGATGCCATAGATGCCCGGCCCCCATTCGGCGATATTGAGATAGATTTCCATGATGCGCCGTTTCGACATCACCATGTCGACATAGACGGCCAGCGGCAGCTCGACGACTTTCCGGACCGAGCCCAGCGGCCGCGACCAGAGATAAAGGTTCTTCACGGTCTGCATGGTGATGGTCGAGGCGCCGCGCGTCATCTCGCCGGCCAGCGCATCGTCGACGACGCCCCTCAACTCGCCAAGGTCGATGCCGCGATGGAAACAGAACTGCCCGTCTTCCGACATGATGACCGAATTCGCCAGCGCCGGCGCCACATCGTCGATCGAGACCCAGCGCCGGTCATAGCCGGAAAACGTCGCCAGATCCTTCAGCATCAGTGTCGATACCGGATGAACGAACGGCGGGAGATAAAGAAAGGTCAGCACCACCGGCATCAGCGCCAGCACGACGGCGACGGTGATACCGCGCCGGACCCAGTGCCGGGGCCAACGTTTGAGACCGATGCGGTTGCCGCGTTTCGGCCTCACCATGTCCAGCCCTTCGGTTTCGTAATCGACAATCGGTTCCGCCAAGCCGCTCAATCCATGCTGCTCCCTACCCCCGGCATAATGGCGCTTGGCTTCTTGCGCAACGTCTGAGTGTCGGCTACCCGTCCCCGGCATGACGAAAGACGATCAAATGCCGTTCGAGGCAGCGCTTGTCGCGCGCACAGGTCCGGTCGAGGCGATGCTCAGGCGACTGCTCGACGACCGCCCGCTTTCAGGCGAGATCGCGCGGCCGCAACGTCTGATGGAGGCGATGCGCCACGGCGTGCTGAACGGCGGCAAGCGCCTGCGCCCCTTCCTGGTCATGGAAAGCGCCGCGCTGTTTTCCGCGGACGGCGAGGCGGCGCTGCGCGTGGCGGCGGCGCTCGAATGCGTGCATTGCTATTCGCTGATCCATGACGATCTGCCGGCCATGGACGACGACGATTTGCGCCGTGGCCAGCCGACCGTGCACAAGGCCTTCGACGAGGCGACCGCTATCCTCGCCGGCGACGCCTTGCTGGCGCTCGCCTTCGACATCATTGCGGACGAAGCGACAATGCTGCCGGCCGAGCGACGGGCGGCGCTGGTGCTGGCGCTGGCCCGCGCTGCCGCAGCTGGCGGCATGGTCGGCGGCCAGATGCTCGATCTCGAAGCCGAGCGTATCAGGCCGGACGAGGCCGGCATCATCCGGCTTCAGGCGATGAAGACCGGCGCACTGATCCGCTTCGCCTGCGAGGCGGGCGCAATCCTTGCCGGCGCGCCAGCGGCCGACCGTGAAAGACTGGCGGAATTCGGCTCCGCGATCGGGCTTGCCTTTCAACTTGCCGACGATTTGCTCGACCTGACGGCGGACGCGCACCAGATGGGCAAGGCAACCGGCAAGGATGCAGCCGCCGGCAAGGCGACGCTGGTGGCGCTGCACGGCCCCAATTGGGCGCGGGGCCAGCTTCAGGGCCTCGTCGACCAGGCCCATGCCTTGCTTCATCCCTATGGCGACGAGGCCGTGCTTCTGAAGCAGGCAGCCGAATTCGTGGCGGCCCGCAACAGCTGACGCTGTTCCAAGTTGTACTCGCGTCCTATGGCGCGCCGTGTAGCCAAGGAGGGTTGGCGAATTGTTCCGCCAGGAAATCCACGAACACGCGCACACGCGGCGACAGGATTCGGCCAGGCGGATAGACGGCGCAGATTGGTGGTCCGTCATGATGATTGTATCCGGTGAGCAATGCGGTCAGTCTGCCTACTCTGATATCCGGTCCAACCAATATCTCCGACATACGGACGATGCCGACACCGGCGAGCGCCAGCCGGCGTAGCGCTTCCGTACTGTTGGCCTCTATCGGGCTGCGGATACGCATGCTTTGCCGACCGTCCGGGCCATCGAATTCCCAGATATTGAGGCCGCCGCGTGATGTGATGCCAAGACATGTATGATGTTGAAGACCGCCTGGCGTCATCGGGATACCGTGTTTTTCGAGATACCGAGCTGACGCGCAAATGACACGGTGATTGGGCGCCAGCCGCCGCATCACCAGCCTGGAATCGCTCTGGGCGGCAACGCGCACTGCGACGTCCGTTTCCTCAGCCAACAGGTCGACAATCGCATCTGTGAACATTAGCTCGAGCTCGATGGCAGGGTAGCGATCGATGAAGGCCGGTAACATCGGCACGATCAAACGATGGCCGAAGGCGCTTGGAAGACTGACCCGCAGCCGGCCGCGCGGTTCTGCGCCGGGTTGAATCGCGATTTCAGCCTCTTTGATGTCGTTCAGGATACGGCGAGCGCTATCGGCATAGGTGCTGCCTTCCGCCGTCAAGCTGATCCGCCGCGTCGAGCGTTGCAGCAATCGCACGCCAAGGCGGGACTCAAGCCGCCCGATGACCTTGCTGACGGCCGATGGGCTCAACCGCAGCCGGCGTGCCGCCGCCGAGAAATCGCCTTCCTCGACAACCGACAGGAACACACCCATCGTTTCTGGCCGGTCCATGTCATCTATTCCAACTCGTCACAGATGAACAGAAATTATCATCGATTATCGGCACGCGCGATACATAATATGATTTCCTCTTCAGCATCCAAAATACCGGCGAGGAGGTGCGATGCGTTCAGAACAGCCAAATCTCCGCGATGCTCACGAGTTGCATCGGTGGGCACGTCGCCAGCGCAGCGCCGCAATTGGCCGGTGGTGCTTTCGGCTCGTCCGTGCGCTCAATCGGTCACGGCAAAAGATGGAAAACCGCTCAAGGCAAACCATCCGAGCTAGCGCAACCGGCCAATCGGGATGATTTCCGGCGAGGTATCGAGATATGGCTCGCCCTGCCAACTCCCGAGCCATTCTTCGACGACCAGTCCGCTCTCGTCCAGCATCTGCGCAAGGCTTTCCTTTGTCGGGAAGGCGATTTCCGATTCGGCGCTGAGCACCCGCCCACTGTCGGGGATTTCATAATGGGTCGAGTAGGTGACGACACCGGTAGCGGGATCGCGCCGAAAATCGTTCCACGCTCTTACCATGCCCAATTCGGGATGACTGAGTTCCCGTTGCGACCATTCCGGCGTCCACTCGAGCCATTCCTGCGCGACTGGATTTCGCGTATCGAAGATGAAGCACCCGTCGGCAGCCAGATGAACGGCGATCGTGGCAAGCACCGCCTCTCGATCTTCTGGCGTCAGAAACACCTGGAAAGCGTGCCCGGTCAAAATCACCAGATCGAAGCGTCGTCCGAGCCGGACATTGCGCGCATCGGCCTCGACCCAGTCGACCCTCTGCCCGCCGGCTCTGCGGCGCGCGACGTCGAGCATCGCCGGTGCCGGATCGACGCCGGTCACACTGCGCCGATCGGCGAGCGCCGCCGCCAATTGCCCGGTACCGCAGCCGAGATCGAGAACCGAGCCCGCGTCCTTGGCAAAGCCGACGCAATAGTCGAAGTCCACGCCGCCTTCGTTCTCGATATCGTAGAACTGGACGAGGTCGGGATCGCTGTAAAGAAGGTCGGTCATTGTGGGCCTATAGCTGGAATTTTGCTTTTATGCGCCTGGCGCACTCCAGCGGCGTGAGCGTGCTGGTGTCGATTTCGAGATCGTAGCTGATATCCTTGTGCACGCGGTCATATCGCCAGCGCGACAGCCCCGGCAAGCGGTCGACCCGCTGGATTCGCGAGCCTTCGAGAACGTCCAGCGGAGCAACCAGGCATAGATCGAAATCCGACAGCAACCTCAGATACTCCGGCATCTCGCCGTCGCACAGCACATTATCGACAATGAGGTTGTTGCCTTGTGCCGCCATCGCGGCGATGGCGTGCCGCATGCCAGCACTTTCAGGTTCGAACAAGCGCCGACATATCGCCTTTACCGATTCCGCACCACAATGCATGCACCGCCGACGCTTTGCAGTTTCTGGCAGATATTGTTGGCCTTGGCTTTGGAGTCGGCGCCGATCCGGACTGCATAGATGCCGCGCCTACCGATCGGCGTGCGCACCCGGCTGACCACCGGATTATGGTCCTTAAGCAAGGCCGGAAACCGGCGCTTCACACCATTCCATTGACTGAGAGCCGCGGCGCGGCGGAAATTGCCGGCCACCTGCACGCCCCACGGCTTGATGTTGATCGACGCCATGGCCACGGTTTGGGACTTGATGACCGGCAGCCTGCGGCAGGCGACCGCGAAGCTCGCTTTCTTGTCGAGCGGCCGGATGGTACCGTCATAGGCGGTATCGGTGAACCTGTCGGCCGGCTCGCCCATGATGTCCAGAACGTAGTCTTCGGTCTCCATTGGCAGGAAGCCACCGGAACTCAGCCAGCGCGATACCCGGTTTTCACCGGCATTGTAGGCGGCAGCCGCCAGGCCCAGATTGCCGAAGCCGGTTTTCATCTCGGCGAGATATTTTGCCGAGGCCGGGATGGCCTGCTCGATATCGAAGGAATTGGCAAGGCCGCGTATCTTGGCGGTACCAGGCATGAACTGGGCTATGCCTTCGGCGCCGACCGGACTGACCGCATTGGGATCGAAGCGGCTTTCCTTCCAGATCAGCCGGGCAAAGAAATCCTTGGGCAGGCCGTTTTGATCGGCATGGGCCTCGATCAGGTTGCAAACACGGTCGAGCAGCCGCTGCTTGGCGGGGCGCGGCGGATCGGCGTGGACGGCTGTCGCCCAGCCGAGCGCGCCAATCAAAACCAATCCACCAAGCAAAACCGGCGTCGCCCAGAGGAAGCGTCGCATCGACCTACTCCGCCGCGGCCTTGCCAGCTTGCCCAAACCGCTGCTCGATATAATCGGCGACCATTTTTTCGAAGTCGGCGGCAATCGAAGGGCCGCGCAG